>DATKFG010000079.1:0-55110 GCA_035511515.1 Burkholderiaceae bacterium
TCGCCCGCTGCGCGGGCGAGGGGCGCTCGTGCATCCCCTTGCGAGCGTTTGAGCACTTGCGGAGGCTGATCGCCCCTCGCCCGCGCAGCGGGAGAGGGGAGGGGGTGAGGGCCGTCAGCCCGAAGGAGGAGGATCAGCGCGCGCCGATCACGATCACCTTGAAGCTGTCGGCAATCGCTTCGCGCCGCGCTGCCTTCTGACCGGGCGCAACCGGCGCCTCGGGCTTGTAGTCGGCCGTCGGCAGGTAGAGCTTGTGCAGGCCGCGGTCGGCGACGATCGTGCGCGCCCCCGGCGCGACCGTGACGGTAGCGAGCGTTTCGAAGCGCCGCGGCGCCGTCTCGCCGATCACGCTGGCGGTGCCGTCGCGCCCGTTGGCGCTGATCGCGTAGCCGTCCAGCCAGACCACGCCGTCCGGTCCGGCTCCGATCGCGGCCTGGCCGATCACCTTGGACGTGGCCGGATCGCTGACCACCATGATGCCGTTGTCGCACACCGAATAGAGCCTTCCCTGCGGATCGATGTCCAGCCCGGTCGGGCTCTCGCATGGGGCAATCGAATAGCGACGGACCAGTTTGCCGCTGCGCGCGTCCAGCGCGGCCACCTCGGCGGTGTCCTCGACGTTGAAATAGACGAGTCCATGATCAGCGACCGCCAGCTCGGGCTTGCCGCCCACTGGAACCGCGGGGGCGACCACGGCGCCGGTGCGGGCGTCGGCGACCGTGATATCGCGTGACCGGGCGTTGAAGGCGACGATCCGCTGCGATTGCGGCTCGTAGATGATGGCGTCGGGATTGGTTCCGGTCTTGATCGAGCGCACCCGTTGGCGCGTGTTCAGGTCGTACACGCCGATTTCGTCGTCGGCGCCGTTGCTGGTGAACACCAGGCCGAGCTCGTCGGCCACCGCGACACCGTGTACGCCGCGCGTGTCCGGGATGGTGCCGATCAGCGTGTCGCTGGCGGTGTCGATCACGTCGGTCTGCGTGCCCTGCGCCACGTACAGGCGGTGTGCGCGCTGGTCGACGAACATCAGATCCCACCGCACCGGGCCGGCCACCGCGACGCGGCTTGTCACCCGGTAGTCGGGCGGGGCCGCCAGCGCGGCGGCGCACACGGGCAACAGCCATACAAGCCTGGGCACGCGCATATCAGATCCCCCAGCCGGTCACGGCCAGCGTCTGGCCGGTGATTCCGGCCGACGCGTCCGACGCCAGGAACACGACGGCGCGAGCGATGTCTTCACGCTTGGTCCACTTCTTCAGATCCTTGGGCTTCATGGCCTCGATGTTCGATTCCGTGTCCACCAGGCCGGGCGCGACCGCATTGACGCGGATGCCGTAGTCGCGCCCTTCCAGGGCGAGCGTGCGGGTGAGCGCCTCCACCCCGGCCTTGGCGCAGTTGTAAGCCACCATGTTCGCTTGCGGTGCTCCGGCGCGCGCAAAGTGGACCATCGTGCCGCCCCCGGCATCGCGCAGCCGCGGAAAGACCGCTCGCGAGCACAGGAACGCGGCCAGCAGGTTGTTGCCCATCTCGGAATTCCAGTCGTCCAGCGTGTGATCGACCGCCGGCTTGTAACGGGTCAGGCCTCCGGCCAGGTTCACGAGGGTGTCGATGCGGTCGTATTCCGCGATCACCCGCTCTACGACCTGCTTGACCTCCGCCTCGTCGGCCAGATTCGCGGCCAGCGCCAGCACGCGGGCGCCATTGGTTTTCAGTTCCTGCGCCCGCGCTTCGACGTTGCTGCGCGAGCGGGCCACGATCGCGAGCGCGGCGCCCTCGGCTGCCAGCGCCTGGGCCACCGCCTGCCCGACCTGCCCGCTGCGGCTCACGCCGGTGACGAGCGCCACCTTGCCCGATAAAAGAGTCGACATGGACAGTCTCCTGCTCGATTGAGGGTGGACCGGGCCGACGCCCCGGTGCGCACAGGCCACAATATGCACTCTCCCTGGCGTCGGCAACCCATGCCAGCAAAAGTGCCTGCCGGCGGCTCCGGTAAACTGCAAGCTGACCGACCGCCGCTCACACTCCAGACATGCTCGCTGATCAGCGGCAGGCGATCGCGGAACTGGTGCGCCAGGCGCTGGGCACATTACCCGCTGCGCCTCCCCACGTCGAACTGCAGCGTCCCAAGCTCCCGGAGCACGGCGACCTGTCGAGCCCGGTCGCGCTCTCGCTGGCGCGCGAGCTGCGCCAGCCGCCGCGCCAGGTCGCCGAACAGATCGCCGCCCGCCTGCGCCAATTGCCCCGATTCGGCGACCTGCTGGAAGCGGTCGAGGTGGCCGGGCCAGGCTTCATCAACCTGCGGCTGAACGCCGCGGCCAAGCAGGCCGTGGCACGGGCCGTGCTGGCGCAGCGCGGCCGCTTCGGTGACGGATCCGAAGGCCGCGGGCGGCGCGTCGTGGTCGAATTCGTCTCCGCCAACCCGACCGGGCCACTGCACGTGGGCCATGCGCGCCAGGCCGCGCTGGGTGATGCGCTGGCCAATCTGCTGGCGGCGCGCGGCTGGCAAGTTGCGCGCGAGTTCTACTACAACGACGCCGGCGCCCAGATCGACCGGCTGGCGACCTCGGTGCAGGCGCGCGTGCGGGAGCTGCGCGGCGAGCCGATCGACCCGGACCTGGTCGGCTACCTGGGCGAGTACATCGTCGAGATCGCGCGCGCCTATCTGGCTGGCGCCACCGTGCAAGCGCGCGACGGCATCGCGGTCAAAGCGAGCGGCGACCCGGGCGACCTGGAGGCGATCCGCCGCTTCGCGGTCGCCTACCTTCGCAACGAGCAGGACCTGGACCTGGAGGCACTGGGCATCCGGTTCGATCATTTCTACCTGGAATCGTCGCTGTACACCGACGGACGGGTCGAGGCGGTCGTACGGGCGATGACCGAGGCCGGGCTGACCTACGAATCCGAAGGGGCGCTGTGGCTGCGCACCACGGCGGTCGAGGGCAGCGGTGACGACAAGGACCGGGTCATGCGCAAAGCCGATGGCACCTACACCTATTTCGTGCCCGATGTGGCCTACCACGTGACCAAGCTTCAGCGGGGCTTTGAGCGCGCGATCAACGTGCAGGGCTACGATCACCAGAGCGCCGTGGTGCGGGTGCGCGCCGGCCTGCAGGTGGTCGCGGGCGCCATGGGTCTGGCCGTGCTGCCGGGCTACCCGGAATACCTGCTGCACAAGATGGTGCGGGTGATGCGCGGCGGGCAGGAAGTGAAGATGTCAAAACGGGCCGGCGACTTCGTTGCGCTGCGCGACCTGATCGACTGGGTCGGTCGCGACGCCACGCGGTTTTTCCTGGTGTCGCGCAAGGGCGAGACCGAGTTCACGTTCGACGTGGACCTGGCGCTGTCGCACAGCGAAGACAATCCCGTGTATTACGTCCAGTACGCGCACGCGCGCATCTGCTCCGTGCTGGCCCAGGCGACCGAACGGGACGCGGCGCTCGATGAAGATGCGGCCTTGCAGGTGGACCTGGCTCCCCTCGTGTCTGCCCGCGAAATGGCGCTGCTGGCCTGGATCAGCGACTTTCCAGACGTCGTGCTGGAGGCGGCCGAGGCGCTGGCGCCGCACCAGGTCGCCTTCTATTTGAAAGAACTCGCGGCCCAGCTGCACGGGTTTTACAATGCCGAGCGCATCCTGGTGGAAGAGCCGGGCCTGCGCGGGGCCCGGCTCGCGCTGCTGCTGGCAGTGCGCCAGGTCCTGAGAAACGGGCTCGGCCTGATCGGCGTGTCCGCCCCCGAACGGATGTAGCAAGATGCAGCTGCCCAGCTGGTCTGATCGTGCCATCGTCGGATTCGTGTTCGGACTGGTGATGGGGCTCGCACTGTCCACCGCCGCAGCGCTGTACATCACGCACTCGCCGGTGCCGTTCATCAACAAGGTGCAACGGCCCACGGAGAACGTGAACCCGACCGCCGGCGGGCAGCTTCAGGATCCGAATCGGCCGCTGTACTCGAATCGGGCCGCGCTGCCTGCAGTGGCCCCCGACCGATCCCACGATGCCACCGCGGCCCCGATCGAGGACAAGTCGACTCCCGCCCCGGGTTCAGCAGCGGCGCCGGCTGCGCTGGCGGCCGACAACGGCGGGCGCCTGATGTTGCAGACCGGCGCTTTCAAGTCGGAGCAGGATGCCGACGCGATGCGCGCGCGACTTGCGCTGCTGGGCCTGGATGCGCGCGTTTCCCAGGTCACGACCGACAGCGCGACCGTTCTTTATCGCGTCAGGATAGGCCCCTACCGGGAGCTCGACGACCTGTCCGGAATCCGCCGGACGCTGTCGGAAAACGGAATCGAGGCGCAAGTCGTGCACACCCAGTGAAACCATGCGCGTGCGCCGGTTGAAACCGGCGCGCGTTAACCAGGTCAAATCAGCTTCGAATTCAGCCGAGGACCCCATGCCCCTTCGAAACCCGCGTCGTAGCCTTCTGATCGGTCTGTGTTGCGCGCCCCTGGCGCCGCTGGTGGCCCGTGCACAGGGCACTGCCCCGGAAGCCGGCGTCGATTACCAGGTGCTGCAAAACCCCCAGCCGGTCGAAACCGGCGACAAGATCGAGGTGCTCGAGTTCTTCCAGTACAGCTGTCCGCACTGCTACGCTTTCACGCCCGATCTGGCCGGCTGGCGCAAGCACCTGGCGCCCGACGTGGCCTACCTGCGCGTGCCGGTCGCCTTCGACCCCTCACGCCAGCCGCATTCAAAGATCTACTACGCGCTGGAGGCACTGAACCGCCTGGAGGACATGCACGACAAGGTGTTCGACGTGATTCACAACGGGCATCGCACCTTGCTCGATGAGAACGACATCGCCGACTTCATGGCCGCCAATGGCATCGATCGCGGCCAGTGGCTGGCGACGTACAACTCGTTCGCGGTGGTCAGCAAGGCCAACCGTGCGCTGCAGATCTGGCCCTCCTACAAGATCGACGGCACCCCCACGCTCGCGTGCGATGGCAAGTACCTGACCGCGCCCTCGATGGTCCGCAGTCACACGCGTACCGGGTGCCTGCTCGTGATGGATTACCTGATCGGGCGCGCCCGCCGCGAGCGCAGCAAGAAGTAAAGCGGACAGAAACGATCCGCGCAACCCTGGCGTCCAGGCACGAACCCGCGTGAACGTCTTCATCACCGGGGCCTCCAGCGGCATCGGCGCGGCGCTGGCACGCGAATTCGCAGCGCGCGGCGCAACGCTGGGGTTGCTGGCGCGGCGCGCCGATGTGCTCGAGGCGCTGATCACGCAATTGCCCGGCCATCACCAGCGCTACGTGGTGGACGTCGCCGATCGGGCCGGCCTGATCGAAGCGGCGCGCCAATTCGACCAGGTCGCGGGAGGCGCCGACGTGGTGATTGCCAACGCGGGCATCTCGACGGGAACGCTGACCGGGTGCGCCGAGGACCTGCCGGTGTTCGACCAGGTGTTGACGACCAATTTTCTGGCGGTCGTCAGCACGTTTCATCCGTTCGTGACGCCGATGCGGCGGCGCGGACATGGCACGCTGGCAGCGATCGCCAGCGTGGCCGGCGTGCGCGGTGTGCCGGGGGCCGGCGCCTATTGCGCCTCGAAAGCCGCGCTGATCACCTACTGCGAGAGCCTGCGGGTGGAGCTGCGCGGCAGCGGCGTGCGGGTGGTGACGATCGCGCCCGGATTCATCGACACGGCGATGACCAAGGCCAATCCCTATCCGATGCCGTTCCTGATGGACGTGGACCGGTTTGCACGCCAGGCGGCGCAGGCGATCCTGGCCGGCACCAGCTACCGGGTGATTCCGTGGCAGATGGCCTGGCTCGCGCGCGTGCTGCGCATCGTTCCGAACGGGGTGTTCGACCGGATCATGCAAAAGCGGGCGCGCAAGCCCCGTGCCGGCCGCTAGCCTTTGCTATATGGCGACCCAAAGGAACAGGTACAGCGTGTTGTTGTCGCTCGCATTGCGGCCGGTCCCGTCGTAGTTGCTGCTCGCGCCGTCGAACTTGTCGTAGATCGTGTACTGCAACCCGAGCCGGGCGTTGGCGTACGGGCGGGCCCACGAGTTTTCCTTGCCCCATGGGGTCCAGTCGATCTGCAGGACGGTTCCCGAAGTGTCGGGGCGGCCGGTCGTCCCGTACAGCGTCGCGTCCGGCGTACCCCGCGTTGAAAAGCGTCCGATCGTCGCTCCATACGTATGCTGGTAGTAATAGGAGGTGTTCAAGCGGAGCTCGTACAGGCGCCCGTGCAGGTTGTCAGCTGCCAGGTTGGCGAGAAGATCGCCGCGGGTCTGATCCTCGCGGATGAAGCTGGCGTACGCCGCGAAGTTATGACGCCCGTTACCCAGATACTCGTACCAGGCGTCCACGCCGACATCGCGGAAGCGGTTGACCGGGCCGCCGTCGATGCGCTCCGGTTGGATACTGGCGTTGAGTCCGACCAGTCCGGCGGAGAATGCCTGTGTATTCATGTCCTTGATGTAGTTCAGCCGCCAGTACAAAGAACCCGCATCGATGCGGCCGACGTCGCTGCCACCGAGGCCGAACTTGGTTTGCATCGCTGGCGACAAGGCGCGGTAGGTTCCGACCTCGGCGTAGATCGAGTCGTCGATGAACGCGTAGGCCGACAGCCCGGTGACGTGCTGAGACAGGCCGCCGTTGAGCAATGTGCCGAAATCGCCGGTGCCCGAGACGAGCGCGGTGGAGATGTATGGGAAGTACCATGCAGGCTGCGTATTGCCGGGGTCCTGAACGCCGGGATTGTTGTTCAGCGACAGACCGAGAATCGCGTCCGTCTTGGCGATCACGAAGTCGTGGGCGAGTCGGATATCGACGTTGTCGATCGCCGTCCCCTTTCCAACGCCGTCGTAGGTCACCTGAGAAAAAACTCCCAAGTCGTCGGTGACTCTCCCGGCCAGGAACCCGGAAACCTGGTCCAGCTCGAAGTTGTTGTTGACGCTGGTATGCGGAGTCGGGGGCGACGCCTGATCGGTCAGCGTATGGCTGAAACCCGTCATCACCATGGCGGCGATCGGAATCTTTAATCCCTTGTGGTCGCTCTCCGTATAGGCGGAGATCTTGAATTTGATCCCGTACGGGGTCAGCTGCGGACCGAACGCGCCGACATGGCACTTGACGCAGGGGTAGCCCGTCTGGCGCGCATAACTTGGCACCGCCCACGCGGATTCGGCAAAACCGATCGTTGCGCACAGCACGATCAGCAGGCGGGGGAGGAGCCGGAATGACAATTTCGAGCCGTGGCGCATCGCAGGTGGGGTATACCGCTTGCTCACTTTACAAGTAGCGCTCATAGGTCATCTCCTCCGATCAATTTGGGTTTAGCGGGACGTCCACGAACTACCGCTCGGAGGCCTATCAGAGTCAGTTACACAAAATATGTTATGTGTAGTTCCCCATAGACATCCCATACATGAGCGAGTGGGATCTTATGTCGCGTCAAGCAACCAGTAAATCAGAGTCGCTTACCGCTCAAGTAGGAATCGCTTACCCATCGGTAGGAATCGTTACCGGCGTGGCAGATGCGGCCGGTGCAACCCGGCCGATCGCGTCTCAGTGCTTCAGAAGGGCCGTGCGATGATCGGCGCCGGCTCCGCTCAAGAGCGGGGCCCGCCGACTCGCAGGTGCGCCGAACCCAGATGCTTGCCGACGGGGTGCTCGCCGTTCATTGCGCGATCGTGATCTTCATCACGGGCGGGCTGCCGCTGATCTGGGTCGGCGCGGCACTCAAGTGGCGCTGGATCCGGATCCGGTGGTTGCGCGCGCTGCACCTGGGCGCGATCGGTTTTGTCGCGCTGGAGTCGCTGGCCGGCGTCGCCTGCCCCCTGACGGTGTGGGAGGCCGTATTGCGGCACCGGCGGCCTCCTCAAGGCCTGATCCAGCAGTGGGTCGAACGCGCGCTGTATTACGACTTGCCGGCCTGGGTGTTTGCGCTCGCCTACGCGCTGTTTGCCGCTGCGGTGGCCGTGACCTGGTGGGCCGTGCCGCCGCGCGCTATTTCTCGATCTTCGTGATCTTCGAGCCCTCCAGCGTCAAGTTGGCCATCAGTCCCTTGTTGTTGAATACAAATCCGATGATCGGCTTCTTCAGCGTTTCCGTATCGATCTCGTCGCCGGCGCCCAGCGTGGCGAGGGCGATCGAGCCGTCGACCCCGGCCTTCCAGCCCTTGCTTTCGCGGAACTTCTTCAGCGCGTCTTCCGTCATGAACATCATGACGAAGCTTTTCTCCTGCACCCCGGCCTGCAGGCCCCACGAGGCGGAAATAATGTTGTAGTAGGCAGCGGTCTTGCCGCCGACCAGCAGTGCCGCCTCGCCGTACTCGGCGCCGAACACGAAGCCGGCCTTGACCACGGTCGGGAACACCAGCATGCCGACCGACTTGCCGGTGAGGTCCCTGGCGGCGCGGCTGGTCCTGTACAAATCCTCGATCGCTTCGTGCACGTGGGCGTCGATCTCCTCCTTGGAGGCGGCCGCTGCAGGCGCCGACGACAGCGCCAGTCCGTGCAGCACCAGCACCGCAATCGCACATCGCTTCAGGCTTTCAACCATTGCACTCATCTTGATCTCCCCGGTTGTACCAAACCCGCCGTCAGCTGGCGCGCATCCGCTCGAAGCCCGCGCTCAGATCGGCGATCAGATCTTCGGCGTCCTCCAACCCCGCGCTGATCCGGAACATCGGGCCGGACGGCGCCTGCGGCCGGACGGTTCGCTCGGGTCGGACCGCGATCAGCAGGCTTTCGAACCCGCCCCACGAGTAGCCGCGCCCGAACAATCGCAACGCGTCGACCATTGCGTGCAAGGCGCGCTCGCTCACGCTCTGGGCCAGCACCACGCCGAACAGGCCGCTCGCGCCGCGGAAATCGCGGCGCCAAAGCGCGTGGCCCGGGTCCTCGGGCAGCGCCGGATACAGCACCTGGGCGACCTCGGGCTGATCGCGCAGCCAGCCGATCAGGCGCTCGGCGCTCGCCCGGTGGCGCGCCAGCCGGGCCGCCATTGAACGCAGTCCCCGCAACGCGAGCCAGCAATCGTCCGGGCTGGTGGTCATCCCGTACTGGTGGATTGCGTCGCGCAGCGCCGGCCACGCCGCCTCGTTTGCGGTCACGGTGCCCAGCAGCAAATCCGAATGCCCGCCGATGTATTTGGTGGCGGCGTGCACCGACACGTCCACACCCAGCGCCAGGGGCTGCAGGTAGAGCGGCGTGGCCCAGGTGTTGTCGATCACGCTGACCGCGCTGTGCCGGCGCGCGACGGCGGCCAGCAGCGGGACATCCTGCACTTCGAACGTCAGCGACCCGGGCGACTCCATGAACAGCAGCCGCGTGTTGCGCCGGAACTGCTGCTCGATTTCCGCTCCGATGCGCGGCGCATAGAAGGTCGCCTCGATGCCGTAGCGCGCCAGCGTGTCCCGGCAGAAGCGCCGCGTTGGCGAATAGACCGAGTCAGGCACCAGCACGTGATCGCCGTGCCGCACGTACGCCAGCAGCGCGATCGTGCACGCGGCCAGTCCGGACGGCAGCGCCCAGCTGCGGTAGCCGCCTTCGAGCGCGGTGAGCGCCTCGCAGAAGGCGTGGTGCGTCGGCGTGCCGTAAATGCCGTAGGCGACGGGCATCGAGTCGTCGCCGCCGGCGCGGCGCCGTACGCGCTCGCGCATTTCGTCCACGCTCGCGTGCAGCACGGTGGAACCGCGCACCAGCGGCGGGTTGACGAAGCCACCTTGCTCGCCGTCGCGGCCGAGCGTGGTCAGCCGGGTTTCGTCGCTCAGGCGGGAGGGGTCGGACACGGTGCAGTCCCTGGGGAGGGCGGGCCGGCGTTCGGACCGGGCTCGATCGGAGGCTCGGCCCGCGCGGGCGGACCGCCCCGACGGATGCAGGTGCCGCCGATTGTAGACCGCGCGTTTCCGTCGGCCGCGATGGCGCGTTAGTATCAGGGCGACTGACTTCGTACTCGCATTGGCCGGGGGACGATATGCCGGAGCTGGATTTCGATCTGGGCGAGGACATCGAGACGCTGCGGGAGGTGGTGCGCACGTTCGCACAGCGCGAGATCGCCCCGCTGGCGGCCGAGGCCGACCGCACGGACTGTTTCCCGATGGCGCTGTGGCCGCGCCTGGGCGAGCTGGGCGTGCTGGGCATCACGGTCGAGGAGGAGTTCGGGGGCACCGGCATGGGCTACCTCGCCCACATGATCGCCATGGAGGAGCTCAGCCGGGCCTCGGCCTCGATCGGGCTGTCGTACGGTGCCCACTCGAACCTGTGCGTGAACCAGATCCGGCGTAACGGCAGTGCGGAGCAGAAACTGCGCTACCTGCCCAAGCTCGTGCGCGGCGAGCACATCGGCGCGCTCGCAATGAGCGAATCGGAGGCCGGATCCGACGTCGTGTCGATGCGCCTTCGGGCCGACAGGAAGGGCGGCTGCTACGTGCTGAACGGATCGAAGATGTGGATCACCAACGGGCCGGACGCCGACACGCTGGTCGTGTACGCGAAAACCGAACCCGGGCAGGGTGCCGGCGGAATCACGGCGTTCATTGTCGAAAAGGGCCTGCGCGGATTCTCGGCAGGGCGCAAGCTGGATAAGCTGGGTATGCGCGGCTCGCACACCGGCGAGCTGGTTTTTCGCGACTGCGAGGTTCCCGCGGAAAACGTGCTGGGCGAGGTCAACGGGGGCGTGCGCGTGCTGATGAGCGGTCTGGATTACGAGCGCGCGGTGCTGGCCGCTGGCCCGCTGGGCATCATGCAGGCGTGCCTGGACGTGGTGACGCCGTACATCCACGAACGGCGCCAGTTCGGCCGGCCGATCGGCGAGTTCCAGCTGATCCAGGGCAAGGTCGCGGACATGCTCACCACACTGTCGGCCTGCCGCGCTTACGTGTACGCGGTCGGCCGCAACCTGGACCGGCTCGGAAGCGATCATGTTCGCGGCGTCCGCAAGGACTGCGCCGGCGCGATCCTGTTCGCGGCCGAACGGGCCACGTGGATGGCGGGCGAAGCGATCCAGATTCTGGGCGGCAACGGCTACGTCAACGAGTATCCGGCCGGGCGCCTGTGGCGCGACGCCAAGCTGTACGAGATCGGTGCCGGCACCTCGGAAATCCGACGGATGCTGATCGGGCGCGAGTACTTCGTGGAGACCTCTGCCTGATGCTGCGCGAAAGGCTGCCGGGCGGCGATCCGGTCGCCGAGGCGACCGACGAGCCCGCCACCGAGCCGGCGCGGTTCGACCGCTCGATGCCGCAGCCGGCAGCGATCGCCCATGCGATCCTGGAAGGCTTCGACCTGCACTACCGGCGCTTCCGCTACGTGGCGCAGCAGGCCAAAGCCCGCTTCGAACGGGGCGACTGGCACGGCATGCGGGAGTCCGCGCGCGAGCGGATCGACTTCTACGACCACCGGGTACTCGACGCGGTGGCGCGCATCCAGCGCGACTTCGACCTGGACTCGCTGTCGGCACAGGAGCGCGACGCGCTGTGGCAGGCGGTCAAGCAGCAGTACGTGGCGGCCCTGGCCCGGCACCGCCAGCCCGAATGCGCCGAGACCTTTTTCAACTCCGTGTGCACCAAGCTGCTCAATCGCCTGTATTTCAACAATGCATTCATTTTCGTGC
Source organism: Burkholderiaceae bacterium (assembly GCA_035511515.1). GTDB lineage: Bacteria > Pseudomonadota > Gammaproteobacteria > Burkholderiales > Burkholderiaceae_F > VBCK01. The sequence goes on from DATKFG010000079.1 coordinate 11,571, forward strand.
GCCCCGGAGTGGCCACCGACTACATGGACTCGGACCCGCCCTCCTACCGCAGTTACTATCCGGCCACCGCGGGACTGCGCCACACGCTGCGGCAGATCGTGATCGACGCCGGGCTGGCCTCGCCGTTCGTGGACATCGAGCGCGACATCCGGCTGGTGATGCACGCGATCTGCGAGGCCCACCGCGCCGCAACGGGCGCGGCCACCGCGTTGGGCCGGCCGTTTCATATCGAGCAGGACTGCCAGATCCAGATCCTGACCAATCTGTTCTACCGCAACAAGGGCGCTTACCTGATCGGACGCTTCCTGAACGGCACCCGCATCATGCCGATCGCGGTGCCGTTGCTGCACAACGCGCGCGGCCAGATCTACATCGACACGCTGTTGCTGTCGGCCGATACGGTGGCGACGCTGTTTTCCTTCACCCGCGCCTATTTCCTGGTCGACATGGAAGCGCCCTCGGCCTACGTCGAATTTCTGCGCTCGATTCTTCCCCACAAGCCGGCGAGCGAGCTGTACACGATGGTGGGCCTGCAGAAGCAGGGCAAGACGCTGTTTTATCGGGACTTCCTGCATCACCTGAGGCATTCCAGCGATTCGTTCCAGATCGCGCCCGGCATCCGGGGACTGGTGATGACGGTGTTCACGCTGCCGTCGTACCCGTACGTCTTCAAGGTGATCCGGGATCTGATCGCGCAGCCGAAGGAGACCGACCGCGAGCAGGTGATGTCCAAGTACCGGCTGGTCAAGATCCACGACCGGGTCGGGCGGATGTCGGACACATGGGAGTACTCCCTGGTTGCGCTTCCGCGCAAGCGCTTCTCGCCCGAGCTGATCCGGGAGCTGTTGACGTATTGCCCGAGCGTGGCGGAAATCGACGATCAGACCGTGTTGATCAAGCACGTGTACATCGAACGGCGCATGATCCCGTTGAACGTCTACCTGCTGCACGCGACCGACGCCGAGGTCGACCGGGCCATCCGCGAGTACGGTCAGGCGATCAAGGACCTGGCGGCGGCCAACATCTTTCCGGGCGACATGCTGTTCAAGAACTTCGGAGTCACGCGATTGAACCGGGTCGTGTTCTACGACTACGACGAGATCGAATACATGGTCGACTGCAGCTTCCGGCGCATTCCGCCAGCGCCGAACGAGGAATGCGAGCTGTCGGTAGAACCGTGGTACCCGGTCGGTCCGCGCGATGTCTTCCCCGAGCAGTTTGGCCCGTTCCTGCTGGGCGATGCCCGGATACGCGCCGCCTTCATGAAGTACCATGCCGACCTGCTGACGCCGGAATTCTGGCAGCGCCGCAAGGACCGGATCCTGAAAGGCGTATTGGAGGATATCTTTCCGTACCCGCCGGAGCGGCGCTTCGCGAGCCGTTACCTGGCCTGCCCGCCCGCATGATGCTTTCCGCCTGAACCCCATCAGATGCCCACCGTGCTCGTGATCGGCGCGACCCGCGGAATCGGACGCGAATTCGTCCGCCAGTACGCGGCCGACGGTGCCCGCGTGATCGGGACTTACCGCGACCCCAAGGACGCCGACTCGTTGCGCGCGTTCGGTGCGCGCGCGCTGCCACTCGATGCGCTCGATCCGGATTCGATCGCGGCGCTCGGCCAGCAGCTCGATGGACAGCCGATCGACATCGCGCTGCTGGTGGCCGGCGTGTATGGCCCCGACGTCGACGACCTGAGCCCGCCGTCGCGCGAGCAGTTCGACCAGGTGATGCACACCAACGTGCTGGCGCCGATGCAGCTGATCTCGCTGCTGGCACAGAATCTGGAGGCGGCGCGCGGCAAGCTGGCGGCGCTTTCGAGCAACCTGGGATCGATCGGACTGGCCACCGATACGACCAACTGGCTCTACCGCGCCAGCAAGGCCGCGCTGAACAGCGTCGTGAAGACCGCCAGCATCGAGCTCGGCGCCCGCGGGGTGGTCTGCATGGCGCTCAGCCCCGGGTGGGTCCGTACCGACATGGGAGGGCCGTCGGCCCGGCTCGATGTGGGCGACAGCGTGACGGCCCTGCGGCGCGTGATCGCGGCGGCCAACCGCTCTCACAACGGCCGTTTCCTGCGTTACACCGGCGAGCAGCTCGAGTGGTGAGGCGCGGTCACGCGCTAAACTGCGGCCGGAACCTTATTTTTCCAGACGATGTCCGCCCCCACGATCGCATCGCTCGTCTTCTTCGTTTTTTCGCTGATCGCAGCCGCCGCCGTCGAATACCTGATGCGGGCCTTCGCCGAGGAGGCCGGCTTGAACCGCTGGGTCTTTGCGATGGTGCCTGCGCTGTTCGCGATGCTGTTCGCGCTGTTCATCTACCAGAACGCCGAACGCAAGATCCGGCGGCTGGGAGAATCGGTCTCGCGCGGCATCCTCGTGATGCTGTTCACCTGGTTGTCGTTCGCCGCGCTCGTGGACTGGACCTGGTGCCAGCCGCGTGACTTCGGTTACTGCCTGAGCAAGACGCTGCTGGTTTCGGGAATCGTCGGCGGTGGCCCCATGCTGCTGTGCGCGATCGCCGCCGGCGTACTGACCGGGGTCCTGGTCATCCGTCGGCCCAGGCCGCGGATCGACGAATAGGCGGCCGCCCGGTATGGACAGCAGCGGCGCCAGCGCGGCCACCGACCCGACGGTTCGCTTTTCCGAACGGGCCCGGGCCTACGCCAGCGGGCGGCCGGGCTACCCGCCCGCCATCGCGACGCACCTGGCGCGCGAGCTGGATCTGGCCCCGGGCTCCGTCATCGTCGACCTGGGCAGCGGCACGGGACTGTCATCGCGCATTTTTCTGGACGCCGGATTCCAGGTGATCGCAGTGGAACCCAATGCCAGCATGCGCGAGCAGGCCGAGCGGGCGCTCGCCGGCGTGCCCGGTTTTGTGAGCGTTGCGGCAACGGCCCAGGCCACGACGCTGGACAGCGGCTGTGCCGATTGCGTGATCGCCGCGCAGGCGTTCCACTGGTTCGATTTGGATGCCGCCCGCGCCGAAGCGCTGCGCATCCTGCGCGGTCCGCCGCGGGCCGCTCTGATGTGGAACGTTCGCCGCACGCAGGACAGCGATTTCACGCGCGGCTACGAGCAGCTCGTCTCCGAGTTCACCCGCGAGCAAGTTCGCGAGCGCCATGGCCACGAGGACTCGATTCAGGCCTTCTTCGGCGGCCCGCACTGGCGTCGTACGCTGTTCGAACATGCCACACCGCTCGACTTCGAGTCGCTGGCCGCCCTGGTGACTTCCACCTCCTACCTGCCCGCAGCGCACGACCCCGCCCACGTCCCGATGATGCAGGCGCTGCGGCGCCTGTTCGACGCCAGCCAGCACGACGGACGGGTCGTGCTGCCCTACGACACGCGCGTCTACTTCGGTCTGATCCGGACCGCCCAAACGGACTGAGCGATGCCGGCTCCGATCGAGTTCTATTTCGATTTTTCTTCGCCGTATTCGTACCTGGCGTCCGAGCAGATCGAGCCGCTCGCGGCCCGCTTCGGGCGCTGCGTCGATTACAAGCCGACCCTGCTGGGAGCCACTTTCAAGATCTCCGGCCTGCGGCCGCTCGTGGAGGTGCCGCTGAAAGGCGATTACAGCCGGCGCGATTTCCAGCGCAGCGCCCGATTTTCCGGCGTGCCGTTCGTGCTGCCTGACCCGTTTCCGATATCCACCGTCAGCGTCGCGCGCGCCTACCTGTGGCTCGCCGACACCGAATCCGAACGGGCCCGCGCCTTTGTACACGCCGCTTTCCGGGCCTACTTCGCGCAAGGGCGCAACATTTCCGAGCCGGCGGTGCTGGGCGATGTGCTGCGCGAGGTCGGATCCGATCCGGCCCAGGCGCTGGCGGCCATCCAGCAACCGCACATCAAGGATCGCCTCAGAGCTCAGGTCGACGCCTCGCTGGCGCGCGGGGTGTTCGGTGCCCCTTTCATCGTCGTCGATGGTGAGCCGTTCTGGGGCCATGACCGGCTGCCGCAGATAGAGCGGTGGCTCACGAGCGGCCCCTTTTGAAAAGCTCGGCTTCGAAACTTGAGCCTCATGCGCCTAGCGGGAGCTTCGAAACCGAAAAGCGGCAGGATCGGCTTCGAGGGGGGTCTGCGACCCACCCGCGGCCTTCACAAGCGTCGTTCTTGTCACCGGTACCGAGCATGAGTCAGCGCCGGCCAGCCGTCGCGTTCATCATGGTGACGTCGCTGCTCGACGTGATCGGCATCGGGCTGATCATTCCGATCATGCCGATCCTGGTCGGCGAGTTCACCAGCAGCCGCGACGCGCAGGCCTACTGGTACGGCGCGATTGCGGTCACCTACGGTGCCAGCCAGTTCCTGTGCGCGCCGCTGCTGGGCGCCCTGTCGGACCGCTTCGGGCGCCGCCCGCTGCTGCTGCTCGGAATCGCGGGGCTGGGGGCGACGTTCCTGGTGACTGCGCTGGCGCAATCGTTGTGGGTGATCGTGGCGGCGCGCGTGCTCGGCGGCGGGCTGTCGGCCAATTTCGCGGTGGCCCAGGCCTACGTGGCCGACATCACGCCGCCGGAGCGGCGCACGCAGGCCCTGGGCAAACTGGGGGCGATGTTCGGCATCGGCTTCGTGCTGGGCCCGATGCTGGGAGGCCTGCTGGGAGGCATCAACCTGCGCCTGCCATTGTTCGCAGCCGCCGGCCTGTGCACCGTGAACTGGATGTATGGGCTGCTGGTGCTGCCCGAATCGCTGCCGGCCGGGCAGCGCAGGCCGTTGTCGCAGGCGCGCCTGAATCCGCTGGCCGCGCTGGCCGGCGTGAGTCGGCTGCAAGGGGTCGGTGCGCTGGTGGCGGCGTATGCGCTGACGACCCTTGCGCAATGGATACTGCAGATGACGTGGGTCCTTTATACGAACTTCAAGTTCGGCTGGGGGCCGCGGGAAAGCGGCCTTTCGCTGTTCGTCGTCGGCCTGGTCGCCGTGATCGTGCAGGGCGGACTGCTGGACCGGCTGATCCGGGTGTTCGCAGAGCGCCGCCTGATCCTGGCCGGCATGCTGTCGGGCACCCTCGCCTATGCCGGCTACGGGCTGGCCACGCAGAGCTGGATGCTGTTTGTGATCATCGCGTGCAATTTCCTGGCCATGGGATCGATCGTGACGATCCAGGGTATCGTCTCCAAGGCGGCCGCAGCCGAGGAACAGGGCCGGGTGATGGGCGCGCTGTCCTCGCTCGCCAGCCTGATGGCGGTGATCGCGCCGTTACTCGGCAACTCGGTACTGGCCCAGGTCACGTTCCTGCCGCCGTCGGACTGGCGCGTCGGAGCACCGTTTTTCCTGTCCTCGTCGCTGCAGCTTCTGGCGCTGCTGATCGCGTGGCGCCATTTCGCCGCGCACCGCCGCAGCGGGGCCACGGCCGCATCGGTTCAGCAGACCACGTCGTGAGCACGCTGGAAACCCGGATCAACCGCGGCGACGAGTCGTTCGCGCGGGCGGAGCAGGCCATGCGCGCGCTGGTCGAGGATCTGCGCGCCACGGTCGGCCGAATCGCGCTCGGCGGCGACGAGGCCTCGCGCGCCCGCCACGTGGGGCGCGGCAAGCTGCTTCCGCGCGAGCGGGTGCAATTGCTGCTGGACCCCGGCGGGCCGTTCCTGGAGCTGTCGCAGCTGGCGGCACTGGACCTGTACGACAACGAGGCCCCGGGCGCCGGACTGATCACCGGGATCGGGCGCGTCAGCGGGCGCGAGTGCGTCATCGTGTGCAACGACGCCACGGTCAAGGGCGGCACGTACTACCCGCTCACGGTCAAGAAGCATCTGCGCGCGCAGGAAATCGCGCGCGAGAACCGGCTGCCGTGCATATACCTGGTCGACTCGGGAGGGGCCAACCTGCCGAACCAGGATGACGTGTTTCCGGATCGCGATCACTTCGGCCGCATTTTCTACAACCAGGCGACGATGTCGGCGCAGGGCATCTCCCAGATCGCGGTCGTCATGGGCTCGTGCACGGCCGGCGGGGCCTACGTGCCGGCGATGAGCGACGAGACGATCATCGTGCGCAACCAGGGAACGATCTTCCTGGGTGGACCGCCGCTGGTGAAGGCGGCCACCGGCGAAACGGTCAGTGCCGAGGATCTGGGCGGCGGCGACGTGCACACTCGCCTGTCGGGCGTGGCCGACCACCTGGCCCATGACGACCGGCACGCGCTGGCACTGGCGCGCCGGATTGTGGCGCGACTGGCGCCGCCGCAGCGGGCCTCGGTGGCGCTGCGCGAGCCGGCGCCCGCGCTGCACGATCCGCAGGATCTGTATGGAATCGTGCCGACCGACCTGCGCCAGCCCTACGACGCCCGCGAGCTGATCGCGCGCATCGTCGACCGCAGCGAATTCGACGAATTCAAGGCGCGCTTCGGCACCACGCTGGTCACCGGATTCGCCTGGATCCACGGCATCCCGGTCGGAATCCTCGCCAACAACGGGATCCTGTTCTCCGACAGCGCTCAAAAGGGGACCCACTTCATCGAGCTGTGCTGCCAGCGTGACATTCCGCTGGTGTTCCTGCAGAACATCACGGGTTTCATGGTGGGACGCAAGTACGAGAGCGAGGGCATCGCCCGCCACGGCGCCAAGCTGGTCGCGGCCGTTGCCTGTGCCCGCGTCCCCAAATTCACGGTGATCGTGGGTGGCTCGTTCGGCGCCGGAAACTACGGAATGTGCGGACGCGGCTTCTCGCCGCGGCTGCTGTGGATGTGGCCGAACGCCCGCATTTCGGTGATGGGAGGGGAGCAGGCCGCCCACGTGCTGGCCACGGTGCGGCGCGACGGCGTCGAGGCGCGCGGCGGCTCATGGTCCGGGGAGGACGAGCAGGCTTTCCGGGCCCCGATCCTCGCGCAGTACGAACGGCAGGGCCACCCCTACTACGCATCGGCGCGGCTGTGGGACGACGGCGTGATCGATCCGCTGGACACGCGCATGTGCCTGGCGCTGGGGCTGTCGGCATCGCTGAACGCGCCGATCGAGCCGACGCGGTTTCCGGTCTTGCGCATCTGAGGGCGCGCGACTACGGTCCAGGCTGCCACTGCGCCACCCCGGCGCGCCAGAACACGAACGCGGCGATGTCGGCATCCTCGGCGTCCCGGGTCGACTTGGTGGTGCCCAGCCCATGGCCGGCCGCATCTTCGACCCGCAACAGCACGGGCGCGTGATGCGCGCCCTCCAGCAGGCGCGCGGCCATCTTGGCGGGTTCCCAGGGCTCGACTCGAGGGTCGTTCAGGCCGGTCGTCAGAAGGAACGCGGGGTAACGCACGTCGTCGCTGACGTGTTGATAGGCGTCCATCGCCAGCAGGTTTTTGAAGCCTTGCTCGTCTTTGAAGGTGCCGAACTCGGGAACATTGGCCGGACCCGAGGGCATCACCTCGGATCTGAGTGAGTCCACGTCTCCGACCCGCGCAATCGCGCCGGCAAACAGATCGGGTCGCTCGGTGGCGGCGCGGCCGACCGTAATGCCGCCGGCGGACGTACCTTGGATCGTCAGCATGTCGCGCGTGGTGTACCCCTTGGCAATCAGCGCCTCGGCGCAGGCGATGAAGTCGCGCCACGAGTTCGGCTTGTTGGCGCCCTTGCCGCCCAGACGCCAGGCCTCCCCGAGCTCGCCGCCGCCGCGCACGTGGCACTCGGCATAGACGCCGCCCGCCTGCACGAACGCGGGGATGCGCGGAGTGAAGGCCGGCAGAACCGAGAAGCCGTAGGATCCGTAGGCATCGAGCAGAGTCGGCCGGGGCGACACGGGCCCCGGCGGACCGATGACGGACAGCGGGATTCGAATGCCGTCGGCTGCCGCGGCCGACAGCTCGGCCACCGCGTAATGATCCGGCTCGAACGGCGGTCCGGAAATCAGGCCGAGATTGGTGAACGTGTCCTTGGTCGAATCGTAGCGATAGTGCGCCGGCGGGTTGACCCAGCTTTCCAGCGCCACGACCGCGCCTGGCCGCGCAGCGTCGGTCGCGACCTCGGAGACGATCCCGCGGAACGGCAGCTTCAGCTCGGCGACGGCGCCGTCCGGGCGCACATGCAGCAGCTGTCCGTCCAGGCCCCGCCTGGCCGCGACATACAGCCCGTCGGAGGCGGCATGAATGGACTCGATCACGCGATCCGGCTGCGCCGCGATCACCGTGCGCGCGCTGGCCAGCGTGTTGTCCAGTGGCAGCGCCATCACTTTGAAGGTCGGCGCATCCTGGTGCGACAGCAGATAGATCGTCCTGGAATTCGCCTCCACGGCGGTGACGGCGTCATCGTGCCTCACGATCGGCTGCCACAGCGCGTGTTGTGAACGCGCATCGCCCAGCGGAGCGATCCAGGCTTCGATTTCCGTCTGCACGCCGTGGATCCCGAACAGCAGGGCGCGCCCAGCGCCCGGCACGACGCCCGTGAAGGCAAGGGTGACCGGGTCCTTGACCGGACCAAGGCCCGTGGCGGCGCCGGCCACCGGCACCGGCGGATTCTTCAGGTCCCAGTACGACGAGGAATAGTTCAGGTACCTGTCGCTCGGTGCGGCGCCCGGGCGCAACTGCTGCAAGCGACCCAGAAAGAGGCCCGCGCCGTCATCCGTCCAGGCGGGCGAGGCCCATTGCGCCCGGTCGATGGGGCCGGCGACCCGGGCAGCGGTGGCGGCGTTGAGGACCGTCAGCACCGAGGCTTCCGACCCTCCCGAAGAGATTCCGACCGCCACGAGCTTGCCGTCGCGCGAGGCGGCGAAATAATCGATCGCCTGCGGCAGCCCGCTGGCGTTCTTGATCAAGGCTGCGGTGTCGACCAGCGTGCGCGTCTGTCCTGCGGGGTCACGAACGACCAGGTCATAAACGTCCGAACCGGGTTTGCGCTCCAGGTAGAACAGGCCGTTGCGAGTTACCTGGACCGCCCTGACGAATCCGAAGCTGGCACCGAACGCGCTCAACGTGCGCAGGTACTCGGCGCGCGGGCTGATCGAATCGAACACGGACCGGGCATAGGCGCCCTGTGCCTTCATCCAGGCAATGGTGGCCGGATCCTTTGCTTCCATGAAACGGAAGCGATCCGTGACTTTGGTCCCGAAGTAGGTTTCCTCCACCGGCTTTGCCGGCAGGCCTGCAGGCGCGCCGCCGGGTTCTATCGGCTTCACGGCTGGCGCGCCTTGCGCCCAGATGGAAGCTGCTACGAGTACGGCGGCAGTTGCAGCCAGGCTGGCCTTGCGTTGAGGCATGGAAGTGCTCCTCTCGTTCAAAAAACCGCCCCGTGCGCGTCCCTTGTACCTCAGATCTGCATCGGGCTCCCGCAACGGGCCAGCACGCTTCGAAGGTCACGCAGAGCCGGAAACACCTCGTTGTTCCAGTCCGCGCCCTGCGTGTCGTAGGCCCTCTGTTCATGTTCCACGATCTGTTTGTCCTCGCGGAAGATGTTTTCGGTGAACCAGACCACGAAGGGCCACACCGCGTGGATCAGACCCGGGATAGGCGGCTTCTTGACCGATAGATAGCCGTAGGTCCGGTTGGTGCGCTGCTCGGCATCGAGCGGCGTATAGCACAGCCATACGTCGAGCACCGGATCCTGGGTCTGCTCGATGTCGCGGCCGACCCAGACCTTCAGATTCTGGGTCGGGTAGTCGGTGCGAATGCGCATGTGGTCGCGGAAGTCCTTGCGCGCCTCGCCGCGCTTGCGCACCAGATCCACGATGATCTGTTCGCCCACCGAAGATCTGCCCTCGGTCCGGCTGAAACTGTATTCCACCTGCGCCCATTGCTCGCCGTGTTGCCGTCCGAGGCACTGGGCCCGGATCGAGCCCATCTGCTTGCGGTGCAGGAACTGGTGGTTCATGTCGAACAGATTTTCGTGCATGAAGGTGTAGTGGCAGGCCACTTCGCGGTTCAGCCGGCGGGTCTTGTAGTCCTTGCGCTGCGAAGAGCCCAGCGTCGTGGGCAAGCGGCTCTCGGCGTGGGCCGGATCGCCGGGAAAGACGAAGATCATGCCGTCGACCTCGCGCGCGGGATAGCTCTTCACTCCATTGGGCAGCCGCTCCTTGCCGAGGTAGGGAACCTCGACGCACCGGCCGCCGCGATCGTAGGTCCAGCCGTGATAATGGCACTTGAGCTCGTTGCCGCACACGACGCCGAGGTGCAGCGGCACCTGACGGTGGGCGCAGCGATCCTCCAGCGCAGACACCTGCCCGTCCATGCCGCGGTACAGCGCGATCGGGTGGCCCGCGAAGCGACGGCCCAGCGCGCGCCCGAGCTTCAATTCGTCGGACCACGCGATCGGATACCAATAGTCGGGATGCGCGCCCACCCGGCGCAGATCGAACGCGTTGGGCGAATTCGCTGGGCACGCGGCGACCAGAATGGAACTTCTTTCGGACATCGAGCGCTCCAGCCGGATATGCAAACCGCGCAGCTTAGCTGCGTCGGCTGTCTGCGGATAGTGCAGGGCCGGACATTTCTGTAGCATCGGGCGGCCCGCAAAGACAAACGCGCTCGGGACCGACGATGACGCAGGAACTTCAGACGCTTAAGACTGAGGTGCGCGACGGCGTGGCCGTGGTCACGATGGCGCGCGAGCGGGTGCGCAACGCATTCAACGAGTCGATGATCGAGGAGCTCGAGGCGACCTTCGGCGAACTGGGGTCCGACCCGAGCGTGCGCGCGATCGTTCTGGCCGCACGCGGACCCGTGTTCTGCGCCGGCGCCGACCTGCAATGGATGGCGCGCATGGCCGACTTCAGCCCGGAGGAGAACCGGCGCGATGCGTTGCAGCTGGCACGCATGCTGCGCGCGATCTGCGAATGCCCCAAGCCGACGCTGGCGCGCGTGCACGGCGACGCCTACGGCGGCGGCCTCGGCCTGGTAGCGGCCTGTGACATGGCATTCGCGGCGGCCGACGCCACGTTCTGTCTGAGCGAGACAAAACTCGGCCTGATCCCGGCCACGATCGCCCCATATGTCGTGCGGGCGATCGGGCGGCGCAACGCGCTGCGCTACTTCCAGACGGCCGAGCGGTTCGACAGCGCCGAGGCGCTGCGGATCGGGCTGCTGCACGGCGTGTTCGGCTCCGGACAGCTGGATGCCGGCATCGGCCAGGTGCTGGAAGCGCTGTCGCAGACCAGCCAGCAGGCCACGGGCGAGGCCAAGCGGCTGGTGCACGATGTGGCCGGGCAGCCGCTGACCGATGACGTGCTGGCCGACACGGCCGAGCGGATCGCCGCGGCGCGCGGCTCGCCGGACGGGCGTGAAGGCGTGCATGCGTTTTTGCAGAAGCGCAAACCGCGCTGGCAGCTCAGCCGGTCGAGCGCGCCGCCGGCCGAGGACGACGATGAGGAGATGTGAACGCGCCGCTGCGACGGATGCCTGCGTCGCCGCGCGATCCGATCCAGGGCTGGCCGTTGCATGTTTGGCACGCTGCTGATCGCCAACCGCGGCGAGATCGGCTGCCGGGTCGCGGCCACCGCGCGCCGGCTGGGCATCCGGACCGTGGCCGTTTATTCGGACGCCGACGCCGGCGCCGCGCACGTTGCGGCCTGTGACCAGGCGATAAGAATCGGGGGGTCACCGGCGGCCGACAGCTACCTGCGGATCGATCGGATCGTCGCTGCGGCGCGCGCGGCCCACGCCGAGGCGATCCATCCTGGCTACGGCTTCCTGTCCGAGAGCGCGGACTTTGCGACCGCGTGCGCGGACGCTGGCCTGATTTTCGTCGGGCCGCCGGCGCGCGCGATCCAGGCGATGGGTGACAAGCGGCAGGCCAAGCGGTTGATGAGGGCTGCTTCGGTCCCTCTGATTCCGGGCTACGACGGCGATGATGACGGCCTGGAGACGCTGCGCGTGCAGGCGGCGAGTATCGGTTTCCCGGTAATGATCAAGGCGGCTCAGGGCGGCGGCGGCCGCGGTATCCGCGTCGTTGCGACGCCGCACGAATTCGAAGCGGCGTTGGCGTCGTGTCGGCGCGAGGCGCTGGCCGCCTTCGGCAACGACCGCGTGCTGCTGGAGAGGTATCTGTCGCAGCCGCGCCACATCGAAGTGCAGGTGTTCGCTGATCGGCACGGCAGCTGCATCTGGCTGGGCGAGCGCGACTGCTCGGCCCAGCGGCGCCACCAGAAGGTGATCGAGGAATCGCCCGCAACCGGGCTCGCGCCCCAGGTGCGACAGCAGATGGGCGAGGCGGCCGTGACGGCGGCGCGCGCGGTCGGTTACGTCGGCGCCGGCACGGTCGAGTTCCTGGTGGCGCCGGACGGCGAGTTCTACTTCATGGAGATGAACACGCGCCTGCAGGTCGAGCATCCGGTGACCGAAATGATCACCGGCCTGGACCTGGTCGAATGGCAGCTCAGGGTCGCTGCGGGCGAACCGCTGCCGCTGCCGCAGAGCGAGGTTCGCGTGCACGGCCATGCCATCGAGGCGCGCATCTACGCGGAAGACCCGCAACGCGACTTCATGCCGACCAGCGGACGGGTCGCACACCTGGAGCTGCCCGCGCATGTCGCCTTCACCGCATGGACCGGCGCCGGCCGTGGCGGCGAACCGGCCCCGGTGCGGATCGATGCCGCGGTCCGCGCAGGCGACACGGTGAGCACGCACTACGACGCGATGATCGCCAAGCTGATCGCCTGGGGCCCAGATCGCGAGCGCGCACTGGCGCGCCTGCGCGAGGCGTTGCAGCAGACCATCGTCGTCGGCTTGGCCAGCAACGTCGACTTTCTGGTCCGTCTGGCGGCCAGCGCCGGCTTGCGCAACGGTGGATTCGACACCGGGCTGATCGCGCGGGAAATGGCAACGCTGATCGATCCGGGCGATCCGTTCGAGCCGCAGTTGGTGGCAGCCGCGTTGGCGCGCCTGCTGGTCGAGGAGACGCGCGCGCAGACCGCAGACCCGTGGTCGGATCGGCAGGGCTGGCGGCTGAACGGCATCGCAGCGCGCCGGCTCACGCTGCGCTGCGGCCAGGAGCAGCGCGAGGTCACGGTCGAGTACCGCGCGCGCTCGCCGCTTCTGCCCTGCGGCGGATGGCACCTGGCCTGCGGGCAGTGGCAGGCGCTGCTGGCGATCGATGCGTCGGAGGGGGCGCGACTGCGGCTGCGGTTGGGCGTCGAGTCGTTTGCAGCCGACGTCGTGCGGGACAGCGGCGTGCTGCACGTGTTTGCCGGCGGCCGCCACCGCAGCTTCACGCCGGTGGACGCGGTCGCAGCGGTCGTGGCGACCGACCTGGACGAGGATCGCCTTTGTGCGCCGATGCCGGGCAGAATCATCGCGATCCACGCAGCGGCGGGCGATGCGGTACGACGCGGCCAGTTGCTGCTGGTGATGGAGGCGATGAAAATGGAGCATTCGATCGTCGCCCCCCACGACGGCACCGTCGAGGAACTGCGCTACCGTGTCGGTGACCAGGTCGAGGAGGGTGCAACGCTGGTATCGCTGAACGCGACGGGCGTGTCATGATCGATCGCGCCGGTTCATCGTTTCCGACTCGGGTGACGCTGGTCGAGGTCGGGCCGCGCGACGGGCTGCAGAACGAGCCGCAGCCGGTCGCCACCCAGGTGAAAATCGAACTGATCGAGCGCCTGGTGCAGGCGGGCCTGCGCAAGATCGAAGTCGCCGCATTCGTCTCGCCCCGCTGGGTGCCCCAGATGGCCGACGGCGCCGAGGTGCTGAGCCGCGTGCCGCGTCGGCCCGGCATCGTCTACGCGGCGCTGGTTCCGAACCTGAAAGGATTCGAAGCGGCGCTGGCGGCGCGCGCCGATGAAATCGTGGTGTTCTCCGCGGCGAGCGAAACCTTCTGCCGCAAGAACATCAACTGCTCGATCGCCGAGTCGATCGAGCGCTTCGCCCCGGTGTGCGAGGCGGCCCGAGCCGCCGCGATGGCGGTGCGCGGCTCGATCTCCTGTTCGCTCGGTTGCCCTTACGAGGGACCGGTGCGCCCCGATGCGGTGGCGCGCGTGGCGCGGCTGATGCGCGACATCGGCGTGCAAACCATCGGGGTCGCCGACACCATCGGCGTCGGAACGCCGCGGGCCACGCAGCAGGCGTTCGAGGCCGTGCTCGCCGTCTATCCGCTGCAGGATGTCAGCGGCCATTTCCACGACACCTACGGACAGGCGCTCGCCAATGTCTACGCGTGCCTGCAAATGGGCGTATCGACGTTCGATGCCAGCGTGGCGGGCCTGGGCGGCTGCCCGTTCGCCCGCGGCGCCACCGGCAACGTGGCCACCGAGGATGTGCTGTACCTGCTCAACGGGCTGCAGATCGAAACGGGCGTCGACCTGGACCGGCTGGTTCAGGCCGGACAGTGGGTCAGCGGCGTGCTCGGACGCAAGGCCGCGACCCGCGCCGGCAATGCGATCAGCGCACGGTCAGCCGCGAGCGCGAAGGAGCCGTGATGCATCCAATCCCTGACCTGCGCTGGTCCGTTCGCGCGGCATCCGCTGGCGCGATCGGCTTGCTGCTGGCCATCATGCCGCTGCAGCGCGCTGGCGCCGTCGATCTGCTGGGCCTTTACTTGGGGGCCGCCGCGGGCCAGTCGCGCGTGGAAGCCGATGGGTCCGGGTTCACGCCCGGCGATTTCAGGAAGAACCATTCGGCGTTCAAGGTGATGGCCGGCGCGCATCCCATCGCAACGGTCGGGGCTGAGTTGGCTTACCTCGATATGGGGCACCCGAGCGGGAGCCTGGGCGCGCGGCCAGCCGACGTCACGATGAAGGGTGAAGCGGCTTTCGCGACGCTGTTCCTGCCGATTCCGGTCGTCGACGTCTATGGCAAGCTGGGCTTTGCGCGGCTGGAAAGCACGGTGAATTCGACTCAGTTGCTGGCGGGTGTTGGCACATGCACGGTCAACTCTCCCACCTGCGCGCTGCGCCCCTTCCGGCTGGACCGCACCAACACCCGTTTCGCGGCCGGAGCGGGGGTCCAGTACAGACTCGGCTCCTGGGCACTGCGCGGCGAGTACGAGCGCTTCGACGCGGCCGGCGGCACGCCGTCGCTGATTTCGCTCGGCCTTGCTTGGACGTTCCTGTAGTTCGATCGGGCGCAGCCGGCCCGAATCCGGCCTTGCGCGAAGCTCAGCCCGGGGCGTTGTGCGCTTTTTCCAGAAAGCGGCAGTTGTCCCTCAGAAAGAACCCACCCGTGCTCGAGGCGTACACCACGGTAAGTTGCCCCGAAGCTCGATCGAGTTCGTAGTTTCCGCCCCGCGTGGCGTCGTGCCACTTGATCGTCTTTTCGGTAATCGTCGCGGGGAAGGAATCCGCCGTTCGCTGGAGATGATCGATTGCGATATCGCGCATCGCACCGCTGAACGGATTGGTGCACCGGAGCGTGGCCGGCGCGGGCCCGGCCGGATCGGATCCGGCCGGGGTACCCAAGGCGAGCACGACCAAGGCGATCGTTACGCCGGCAGCCACGGCTCAGACCGGCGAATAGGCTTCCTCGCCGTGCGCGGCGCTGTCGCCGGCCTGCAAGGTTGCGTCGACCATGCGCAGCGATACGAACAACGACATCACCTTCAGGATGACGTAGGTGCCGATGGCGTTGACCACGATGATGAACCCGGCCGCCTCGGCCTGCAGCAGGAATTGCTTGAAATTGCCGTACGCCCACCCGGTGGTGGACACCCCGGGGGCATTGGTCCCGGTGCCCAGGTAGACGAGCATATTCGGATCGGCCAACACGCCGGTCAGAAGTCCGCCCATCAGGCCAGCGACGCCGTGGGTCGACAGCACGCCCAGGGTGTCGTCCACCTTGGAGATCAGCGCCGTCTTTTGCAGCTTGTTCATGCTGAGCCACGGAATGATGCCCGCGCAAAGGCCGATGATGATGGCGCCGTAGCCGTTCACGTAACCCGCGGCGGGCGTGATTCCAACCAGGCCCGCGATCATGCCGTTGATGGCCCCGACGATCGAGGGCTTGCCGTAGGCCATCGAATCCATGGCGGTCCACGTGAGCAGCGCGACTGCAGTGCAAAGGTTGGTGTTCAGCACCGCCCCGGCCGCGTTGGCGTTGGCGAAGTAAGGATCGCCGCCGTTGAAGCCGTTCCAACCCAGCCAGAGAATCCCGGCGCCCGCCAACGCGATCAGCAGGTTATTCGGCGGGAAGTGTTCGCGGTCTGTCTGCAGGCGTGGTCCGACCACGGCCGCGGCCACGAAGCCCGAGACGCCCGCGGCCAGGTGGATCACATAGCCGCCGGAGAAGTCCACCGCTCCTGCGGCTGCGAGCCATCCGCCGCCCCAGATGCTGAAACACCCGACCGTGTAGATGAGCGTCATCCACAGGGGAACGAAGATGACCCATGCCTTGAAGCTCATCCGCCCGAGCACCGAGCCTCCCAGGATGATCACCGTGATCGCGGCAAAGACGAACTGGAAATAGGTCATCGTGGCCATCGGGAACGTCAGATCCGGCATTCCGGAGGCTGCCTCCGGAATGGTTGCCTGACCCAACATGAAGCCCGCCGAAGTCGCCGGACCGGGCTGGCCCAGAAACGGAAACCACTTCGTCCCGAAGGACATGTTGTAGGCCCACAGCACCCAGACGATCAGTACCGAGGCAAACGCATACATCACCATGAAGGCGCTGTTAATGGCCCATTTCTTCTTGACCAGCCCCGCGTACAGGATCATCAGGCCGGGAATGCTTTGGAGCGCGACGAAAGTCGCCGCCGCCAGCTGCCAGGCGTTGTTGCCGGAATTGAGCCAGGCCGGAGCCGCCAGAAAGGTCCCGGTCGGTGCCGCCGCAGCGGGCGCGGCAGGCGCCGTGGCGGCCGGTGCCGCGGCAGGTGCAGGGGACTGATTCTGTGCGAGTGCAGGAAAGTAAGGCAGGAAGTTCAAAGCAACGACCAGCACAATCCCTATGAAGGCTCGAACTCGATTCATATCTCGTTTCTCCCTCGTCCGACCTCGGCGCGCGTCCGCCGCGAAACCCACTCGACGCGCGCTCTGATCAGCGTTCCGCGTTCTGACCGAGCGATCGACTTGTTGATGGAATTGTTCGACCACCCCCCCAAAGCACCGGGCAACCGGTTCGTCCTTGCCCGATACAGGGGCCAGCAGCAAGATTCGAACCAATCCGATTTCGATCCGATCAACGGCTTTTTGACGGGTTGATGCACCAATCGCGTTCCTCGGGGCGCCGGTTTGCCCCTTGACGGGGCCTTGTCATGGTGCAGATCGGGCCGGATCGCCGGGTCGGTTACGATGGACGCCGTGTCACCCCGTTTTCCTGCGCAGCGACATGAGTCCAGAGCTTCGAACCGGCATCGCCTACCGGCTCCAGTACAGGGTCCCGGCCGAAAAGACCGTCCCGCACGTGTACACGGAATTCGCCGAGTTCCAGCAGATGCCCGAGGTGTTCGCTACCGGCTTCCTGGTGGCGCTGATCGAGCAGGCCTGCCTGCTGGCCGTGAAGCCCTACCTGGACTGGCCTCGCGAGCAGACGGTCGGCACGCACGTGAACCTGTCGCACGTGGCGGCCACCCCTGCGGGCCAGGTGGTCACCGTCGAGTGCGAGGTCACCGAGGTCCAGGGCCGGCGCATCCGTTTTCGCGCCAGCGCTCGCGACGAGGGCGAGCTGATTTCCGAGGGCACCCATGAACGGGCGGTGATCGACTTTGCGCGCTTCAACCAGCGCCTGGAGCCGAAGAAAAGGACCAGCCGCTGATGAGTGCCGACCTGCAGCCCGACCGTACGGCGCGCGCCGGGCCCGAGGACCCGGTGAACTCGCCGTGCAACTCGGTATGCACGATGGATGCGGACGGGGTCTATTGCATCGGATGTTTCCGGACGCTGGACGAGATCGCCGGCTGGGCCGGCTTCGACAACGAGCAGCGGCGGCTGATCTGGAAGCAATTGGGCGAGCGCCGGATGCAGGCCACGCAAGCCGGATGGACGCGACGTCGCTGACCGTCGCGTCCAGCGCGATGGGCGCGCCGCGGGTCGACTTGCCCACCGGCGTGCACGTTCTGGAACGCGGCTGGCTGTCGTCCAACAGCGTGCTGTTCGAAGAGGGCGACCGTCTGTCCGTGGTCGACACCGGGTATATCTCGCACGCCCGGCAGCTGGCGGGGCTGATCGATCGAATCGGGCGCGGCCGCCCGCTTGCGCGCATCGTCAACACGCACCTGCATTCGGACCACGTCGGCGGCAACGCGCTGCTGGCCCGGCGCGGCGCCGTATCGATCCAGATACCCGGCGGCGACGCCGATGCCGTGCGCGCCTGGGACGTCGAGCGCCTGAGCTATCGTGCAACCGGGCAGCGCTGCGCGCGCTTCGGGTTCGACCGTGTGCTGCGCGCCGGCGATGCGCTCGAACTGGGCGGGCTTGCCTGGCGGGTCCTGGCCGGCGCAGGGCACGATCCGCACATGGTGATGTTGTACCAGAGCGAGCGGCGCATCCTCATTTCGGCCGATGCGCTGTGGGAGGACGGCTTCGGAGCCATTTTCCCGGAAATCGAGGGCCAGCCGGGGTTCGCTCAACAGCGCGTGTCGCTTGACCTGATCGCCGGGCTGCAGCCCGCGCTGGTGATTCCGGGGCATGGGAAGCCGTTCCGTCAGGTCGACGCCGCGCTGCAGCGCGCCGACCGAAGGCTGGATGCGCTGCAGTCGAGTCCGCAGCGAAACGCGCGCCACATCTTGAAGGTCCTGGTGAAGTTCTGGCTGCTGCAGGTCCGGCAGGCGCCCCTGCCCCGGCTGATCGAGCACTTCGGAAGGGCGCGATATGCTCACGCCGTGCATCAACGTCATTTCGCGCAGCGCTCGTTTGCGCACATGCTCGAACAAACGGCCCGGGAGCTGTGCGCTGCCGGGGCCGCGGCGCTGGACGGGGTTCACATCAGAAACGTGCAAGGCAGCGATGCGGAATGACCTTGCACGGCGCGCGCTGTGCGCTGCCGCGGCGCTGCTGGCCGCTGCCTGTGCAGGCACGAGGCCGGTGCCGGTTGCGCCGGCAGCGCCCGGCGCCCCGCCCGAGACTGCTGCGCCCGCTGCCGCGCCACCCGTGCCCGCGCCCGCGCCCGCGGCCGAGTCGCCGTCGCGCCCGTCGCTGGGCCTTTTCAGCCGGATCAGGGCACCCACTGAGGTCGAGCCGGCATTCGAGCTGGTAGCGAGCGGAGCGCAGATCTTTCGGTGCGAACCCGACAAGGACGGCTTTCGCTGGGTGTTCCGCCTGCCGGAGGCCGAGTTGCGCGACGCGCGCGGGCAGGTGGTGGCGCATCACGGCGCCAATTACTCGTTCGAGCACGTCGACGGAAGCCGCCTGCTCGGCACCATCGTCGGCTACGATTCGGCCCCAAGCGACGATTCGGTGCGGTGGCTGTTGCTGCGCACCCAGTCGTTCGGGCAGGGCGAGCTGGAGAAGGTGAGTTACGTGCAGCGGATCGACACCGTGGGAGGCATGCCACCGGCGCAGTGCCAGGCCGAGCAGGTCAACCAGATTCTTCGGGTGCCGTTTTCAGCCAAGTTCATCTTCTACCGCCCGCGCTGAGCGCCGCGTGAAACCGAGCCGGACCGCCCTGAAGCTGGCCGCGCTCACTGCGGCGGCCGCGCTGTCGGCGGCGCAGCCGTTGCTCGCCGCCGAGCAGAAGCCCACCTATGTCGGCCGGCCGATCTACAGCGACCCGGTCAACGGACTGCAGTTGCCGCCGGCCTGCATCATCGAACCGACCTGGCGCACGCGCATCAGCGGAACCGAAATGGAGGTGTGGGTGCTGAACTGCGATTCGGTCGCGCGCGTCTGGCTGCTGATGCGGCAGATCGTCGAGATGCTGAACGCGCGCGAGGCGCGTGTGCGCTTCCAGGTGGTCGACGAGCGCGAGCTGGCCGGGGAGACCGCCGGCGAGTCGCTGAGCGTGCAGTGCACCGGTGCCACCGACGCGTCCGGAATCGTCGCCGTGTACGGCGCGCGCTGGCGCACCGCGGGACACGAGCTGCGCCTGGCCGGTGCGCGGGGGGCGCTTCGCGCGGATGTGGCGCGCCGCCGGCTGGTCGACACCGACCTGAGCGGCGTCGAGTGCGTGCGCTTTCCCGATCGCGAGGCGATGATGCGCAAACTCCAACAGACCGACCACTCGATCCGATGACGCTGAAGCGACCCCAAGGCCCGCAGGGCACCGTCGTCACGCTGGAGCACGTCTCGCGCGTGCTGGCCGACAATCCGCTGGGCGATCCGCATGTGCGCAAACTGTCGGTGTGGCTGCCGCCGCAATACGATCAGGGCCGGCGCGACGCTGGCGGGCGGCGCTTTCCGGTGCTGTTCGACCTGGTCGGGTTCACCGGCTCCGGTTCATCGCATCTGAACTGGAAGCCGTTCGAGGAGAACGTGTCCGAACAGGCCGCCCGGCTGGTTCACGAGCGCAAAATGGGCCCGGTTCTGATCGTTTTTCCCGACTGCTTCACGCGGCTCGGGGGCAACCAGTATGTGAATTCCAGCGCGATTGGCCGTTATGCGGATTACCTGACGCGCGAGCTGGTGCCGTTCGTCGACCGCGAATTTCGAACGCTGGCTTCGCGCGAGCACCGCGGCTGCTTCGGCAAATCCTCCGGCGGATACGGCGCGATCGTTCACGGCATGCAGCACGCGGACTGCTGGGCAGCCGTCGCCGACCATTCGGGCGACTGTTATTTCGACTTCTGCTACGGGGTCGACTGGCCCAACACGCTCGACGAGCTGGCCAAGTATCGCAGCCGCCCGCGCCGCGAAGGCGCGGTCGACGTGCGGCGCGTGGAGCGCGGAGCCGGCTCGGGAGTCGACGACGGCCGCGTCCGAAGGTTCCTGGAGGCGTTCGACAAGCGGCGCAAGCCGTCACAGGCCGAGATCCACTGCATCATGAACCTGTGCATGGCCGCCACGTACGACCCGGACCCGCGGGCACCGAACGGTTTCCGGCTTCCGTTCAATCTCGAGACCGGCGAGCGCATCGAATCGCGCTGGCGCCGCTGGCTGGAGCACGATCCGATCAACATGGTGCAGGCCCACCGCGCCCGTTTGAAGAGCTTGAAGGGCATCTTCATCGATTGCGGGTGGCGCGATCAGTACCGTCTGCACTATGGCTCGCGCATCCTGTCCAAACGCCTCGCCGAGGCCGGCATATCCCACCGCTACGAAGAATTCGACGACACACACTCGAGCGTCGACTACCGGATGGATGTCAGCCTGCCGTTCCTATATCGTGCCTTGAAGCCCTGAGGCGGCCGATGGGTCGGCCGATGGAGCGGCCGATTGCGCAGGCGGCGACAGCCAGCGCTTCAGCATCGAGTACAGCGCATCCGGCCGCACCGGCTTGGCGATGAAATCGTTCATACCGGCCTGCAGGCAGCGTGCCCTGTCCTCGTCGAACGCGCTGGCGGTCATCGCGATGATCGGCACCCGCTGGCGATCCGGCCGCTCACGGATGCGCCGGGTCGCTTCCAGGCCGTCGGCGTGGGGCATCTGCATGTCCATCAGGATCAGGTCATATTCGTTGCGCGCCGCCAGCTCGAGCGCGGCGTTGCCGTCCTCGGCCACGTCGGCCGCCAGCCCGACCAGTTGCAGCAGGTGGACGGCCACCTCGCGATTGATCGGGTCGTCTTCGGCCACCAGCAGCCGGCGACCCTGGCATTCGCGCATCAACGCGCTCGCCGCTGAGCCGTCGATCGCCGGCTCCCCGATCCGGCCCGCCGCGAGCTGCCGGCTCAGCCGCGCGGTGAACCAGAAGGTGCTGCCCGCGCCGGCGCGGCTGTCGCCGCCCGCTTCCCCGCCCATCAGCTGAGCCAGGCGCCGCGTGATCGCCAGCCCGAGTCCGCTGCCGCCGAAACGGCGCGTGGTCGAGCTGTCGGCCTGTTCGAACGGCGTGAAAAGATGGGGCAGGATTTCCTCGGCGATGCCGATCCCGGTGTCCTGCACCTCGAACCGCACCAGCACGCTCTCCTCGGTTTCTGCGTCCCGGCACGCGCGCAGGATGATCGTTCCGCGCTCGGTGAATTTCACCGCGTTATCGGCATAGTTCAGCAGCGCCTGCTTGAGCCGTTTGGAATCGCCGATCAGGGCGTCCGCAAAGCGGTCGGTCTGGACCAGCAGCTCCAGGTCCTTGGCGCGGATCCGATCGGTCAGCATCGAAGCCACGCTCGACACCAGCGCGGCGACCTCGATCCGGTCGTCGGCCAGCGTGAATTTGCCGGCTTCGATCTTGGACAGGTCCAGGACATCGTCGATGATTCCCAAAAGGTGCGTCGACGCCTGGTCGAGCTTTTGCAGCCATTGCGCCTGGTCCGGCGTGACCCCGCCCACCCGGATCAGGTGGGCCAGGCCCGAGATCGCGTTCATCGGGGTGCGGATTTCATGGCTCATGTTCGCCAGGAACACGCTCTTGGCCCGGTTGGCGGCCTCGGCCTGCGACAGCGCCTCGTTCAGTTGTTCGGTGCGTTCGCGCACCAGCTCCTGCAGGTGGTGCCGGTGCCGATCCAGCTCCGCGTCCAGGCGTTTGCGTTCGGTGACGTCTTCCTGCACCGACAGGTAGTGGCTGATGTTGCCGTCGGCCTGACGGATCGGCGTGACGACCGCGAAATCGACGTACTCGTTGCCGTCCTTGGTCCGGTTGCAGAATTCCCCCCGCCAGGTGCGGCCGTGCAGCAAGGCGTCCCACAGCGCGGCGAAGTCTTCGGGCGGCGTGTGGCCGGAGCCCAGCAGGCTCGGGTTGCGGCCCAGCAGCTCCTGCAGCCCGTAGCCGCTGGTGCGGGTGACCGCGTCGTTCGCGTATTCGATGCGGGCCTCGGTGTCCGTGATCAGGATGCTCTCAGGGCTCTGTTCGACCGCGAGCGACAGTTTCCGAAGCAGGCCTTCGGTGCGGCGCCGGCTGCGATCGGTGCGTATCAGCTCGATGAAGGCGACGCCAGCGACCAGCTCGGCCGCCAGCGTGATCGCGATCAGCACGATGCTGTCATGCCGCCAGTTGCGCAGGTAATCGGCGTCGGCCAGCGCGACGAATGCGTAGAACGGGTACGGCTCGATCGTCCGGTAGGCGTACAGACGCGGCACGTGATCGACCCGCGAAACGAACTCCAG
This sequence comes from Burkholderiaceae bacterium, assembly GCA_035511515.1. GTDB lineage: Bacteria > Pseudomonadota > Gammaproteobacteria > Burkholderiales > Burkholderiaceae_F > VBCK01. The sequence continues at coordinate 34,541 of DATKFG010000079.1, forward strand.
GGTGCCTTCACGCCGGCCTTGCAGGATGGCCAGCCGCAGCGGGCTGTCGAGCATGGGGCGGGTGTCGATGGCGACCGGCCCCGGAAAGCGCACGACGCCAGAGCCATCGTCCAGCCGACGCACGCCGGAGGCGCCGTTGCCGCCCACGTCGAGCTGCGACAGCAGCTGGTACAGGCTCGCGATCTCATAAGCGACGGCCGCGGCGCCCAGGAAGGCGCCGTTCGGGCCGCGGATCGGGCACCCGATGAAAATGGCCGGGTTGGGATTGCCGCTAACCACCAGGACTTCCGAAAACCCGATCGAACCCGCCGGCGCATTCTTCAGGGCCTGCAAATGGTCACCGATGCTGATCCGGTGACGGGACGGGGTCGACTCGTAAAGCACATTGCCGTCGGCATCGAAATAACGCAGCGCGCGCAACTGCGGGAAACCCCGTGCGTGCAATGCGAACCAGCGCGCCAGCGCCGGTGCGTAGCGCTTGACCTGCGAGGGCTGCATCGCGGCCGGGTCGATGCTGTCGGCCATCAGGCGCAGCAACGCATCGACGCGCTGAAGCGAAACGCCGAACTGGGCTGCCAGGACCTGGGCCAGATTGCCGGCCTCCGTCGCGGCCTGCCGATGCGCCGTCTGGTACGACCGGGTAACGTGGTAGCCGACCGGAATCGCCAGCGTCACCGAAATCAGCGCGAACAGGCCGACGTAGCGTCGCGCTTGCGCCGACAGCCGGGGCCTGACCTTCGGCAAACTGGGGACAGCCATCATCGATGCAGGTGTCCGGTCGAGCACAGTCTTCGCGCCGACTGTACGGCAAGCGCAACGCGCGCAGTAGGGTTTTGTCGCGCGTTACTGAGCTGGATCAGATTCAGATCGGCACGAAGCCGCCCAGCTCGACCACTCGGTCGGCGGGCAGGCGCAGCAGGTCAGTCAGATGGCTCGAATTGCGCTGCATGGCCGCGAACAGCGCCTGCTGCCAGCGCGGCAGGCCCTGGCCGTCCTGGCGCGGGATCGCGGTTTCATGGGAAACGAAGTAACTGACCATGCTCAAGTCACCCAGGTCGCACGGCGCCTGCAGCCGGGCCAGCAAGCGAGCAATGTCCGGCGACTCCATGAACCCGTAGCGGGCCTGCGCGCGCCAGAATCCCGGTGCCACCGGCGCCAGCGAAAAGCGCGCGGACTCGGCCACCCAGGGCGTCGATTCGATCAGCACGGTCAGCGCGAGCACCCGCTCGTGCAAAGAGCGGGTGTGCTCGACATACCAGGCGATCACCGGCGGCGTGTGGTCGAGCGAACGGGTCAGGAACACGGCGCTGCCGGGCACCCGCGCGTTGCGGTCCCGTTCGAGTTTGGCCATGAACGAATCGATCGGAACCGGGTTTGCCAGCACCTGGGCCGCGACCGCGGATACCCCGCGATGCCAGCAGTACATCACCAGGTACACCCCTGCAGCCAGCGCGAGCGGCACGTAGCCGCCCTCGGCGACCTTGGTCATGTTGGACAGGAAGAAGGCGGCGTCGACAACCAGGAAGGCGCCCGCCACGGCGGCGCTCGCCGCAAGGTTCCATTGCCAGATCTCGCGCATCGCAATGAACAGCAGCGCGGTCGTCATCAGCATCGTGGCGGACACCGCAATGCCGTAGGCCGCGGCCAGGTTGTCGGACCTGCGGAAACCGAGCGCCAGCGCCAGCGTGACGGCCATCAGGATCCAGTTCACGGCGCCCACATAGATCTGGCCGTAGCCTTCCTGCGACGTCTGGGTGACCTTCAGCCGTGGCATCCACCCGAGCAGGATCGCCTGGCGCGTCATCGAGAATGCCCCGGTGATGATCGACTGGCTGGCGATCACGGTGGCCAGCGTGGCCAGCACGATCAACGGCAGCAGCAGCGGCTGGGGGCAGAGGCGGTAGAAGATGTTGCCGGTGATCGGCTCGCCCGACATGGCGATGGCGGCCTGGCCCGCATAGTTCAGAACCAGGCTGGGAAATACGATGGCCGACCAGGCCAGCTTGATCGGGCCTGCGCCGAAATGACCCATGTCGGCGTACAACGCCTCGGCGCCGGTCACGCACAGGAACACTCCCCCGAGAACCAGAAAGCCGGTGGCGCCCTCGTGCATCAGAAAGTTCAGACCGACCAGCGGATTGAGCGCGGCCAGCACCGACGGATGCTTGGCAAGGCCCCACAGTCCGAGCAGGCCCATCGCGGAGAACCACAGCGCCATCACCGGGCCGAAGGCACGACCGATCCGCGCGGTTCCCAGCGGTTGCAGCGCGAACAGCAGCGCCAGCACGGCGGCCGCCGACGGCAGCACGTACGGGCCGAGGGAGGGCACGGCGATCTCCAGGCCTTCGAGGGCCGACAGCACCGAGATGGCCGGCGTGACGGCGCCGTCGCCGTAGATCAATGCCGCGCCGAACAGCCCGACGGCCACGATGATCGGGCGGCTTTGGCGCTTCACGCCGAGCAGCGACATCAAGGCCAGGATGCCGCCCTCGCCGTCGTTGTCGATGCGCATCGCAAAGCCGACGTACTTGACCCATGTGACAACGATCAGCGTCCAGACGATCAGCGACAGCGCCCCCAGCACCGCGTGCGGCTCGTTCCGGCCCATCAGGTCCATCACCGTCTTCAGTGTGTACAGCGGGCTGGTGCCGATGTCCCCGAACACGACGCCGAGCGCGGCGACGCTGGTCGTTGCCAGTGCGGCGGGTCGGGCCTGCGGGGCCGTCTGGCTCGTCATCGAAGCAAGGATAACAACCGGGAATTTCGCCCGTCGCGCGCGCGCGCATCGGATGGCTCGATTTCGGCAGCCTGTCGCGGCGCGCTGGACCGATCGGCCGGCCTTCCTACAATCGCCATCAGGATGATTCGTGGAGCCTCGTACATGAACAACTGGCAGCGGTGGGCGGCCCGGCTGGCCGGAGCGGGCATGATCGCATGGGCGGCCTGCGCCGCCGCAGCAGACGAGCCAGTACGCGAGACGCGAAACATTACTCAGCCCTTCAACGAGGTGCGCCTGGCCGGCGACTTCGATCTGGAGCTGACCCAGAGCGACACCGTGTCTTTGGTCATCGAGGCCACGCGCGAGGACCTGCCTGCGATACGAAGCGATGTCGACAACGGCGTGCTGACCGTGCGCTGGACGAACACCGGACCTCTGAATTTCTGGCGATGGTTTTCCCGGCACCGGGCCCCCGCGCGCGTGTTTCTGTCGGTCAAGGCGATCGACCGGGTGCTGCTGGATGGCTCCGGCAACATTCACGCCGGGCCCTGGACGCACCATGCGCTCGAGGTACGCATTTCGGGCGCCGGCAATGCGAGGCTCGACCATCTGACGGCAGCGCGTTTCAGCTGCGATCTGGCCGGCAGCGGCGACATCTTCGTTGCCGGCGCGGCCGCCGATCAGAGGATCCGGATTTCCGGCTCAGGCCGTTACCTGGCCCCGGACCTGAAAAGCCAGACGGCAACCGTTTCGATCAACGGCTCGGGCGAGGTCGAGTTGTGGGTGGAGCGCACGCTGGACGTGCATATCGCCGGCAGCGGTGACGTGCGCTACTACGGGACAGCGGCCGTAACGCAGTCGGTTTCCGGCTCGGGAAGCGTGAAGAGCCTGGGTCCGAAAAACGCGCCCTGAGGCGCCTGGAGCCGGGTTGCCGGGCCCGGGTCTTCCGACCACGACACAACGGGGCGGTGGGAGCAGGCCAAGCGACACCGCGCCTGCGTTGGCGCAAAATGTCGACCCGTTCTTGATCGATCCGGTGTCGGAGGGGAGGCCAGGTGGCACAGAACTTCGATGCGATCATCATCGGGAGTGGCCAGGCCGGCCCGGCGCTGGCCGCGCGATTGACGGCGGCCGGCATGTCGGTCGCTTTCATCGAGCGCGAGCACCTCGGCGGCACCTGCGTCAACGACGGCTGCACTCCAACCAAGACGCTGGTGGCCAGTGCACAGGCGGCTTTCGTCGCACGGCGCCACGGCGATTTCGGCGTAAAGATCGGCGGACCGATCGAAATGGACATGCGCGCGGTCAAGGTCCGCAAGGACGCGATCGTCAAGGCATCGGTCGACTATCTGGCCGAGTGGCTCAAGCAGATGCCAAAGCTGCGCCTTTATCGGGGGCATGCCCGGTTCACGGCGCCGCATCGCGTCGGGGTCAACGGCGAGGAACTCGAAGGCGAAAAAATCTTCATCAACGTCGGCGGCCGGGCCGTGGTGCCCGACTGGCCTGGCGTGAACTCGGTGCCCTTCCTCACCAACACCAGCATGATGGCGGTCGATTTCCTGCCGAAGCACCTGGTGGTCGTCGGCGGCAGCTACGTGGGTCTTGAGTTCGCGCAGATGTACCGCCGTTTCGGCGCGCAGGTGACGGTGGTGGAGCAGGCATCGCGGCTGATCTCCCGGGAAGACGAAGACGTCTCGGAAGGAGTACGCGACATCCTGGCCCGGGAGGGGATCGACATTCGTTTGAATGCCACGTGCATCGGCATTCGCCCGAGCGAGGGTGGCGTCGTCGTGTCGGCCGACTGCGCCGATGGTCCACCGGAGATTGTCGGCACCCATGTTCTGATCGCGGTCGGGCGCAGGCCCAACACGGATGACCTGGGATTGAGCGCCGCGGGCATCGAGTGCGACGAGCGCGGTTTCATCAAGGTCGACGACCAGTTGCGCACGAACGTGCCGGGCGTGTGGGCCCTGGGCGATGTGAACGGGCGCGGCGCCTTCACCCATACCGCATGGAACGACTACGAGATCGTCGCCGCCAATCTGCTGGACGCCGATCCGCGCCGCGTCACCGACCGTATCCTCGCCTATGCGCTCTACATCGATCCTCCGCTGGGGCGGATCGGCATCGGTGAGCGCGAGGCGCGGGCCAGCGGCCGCCCGGCTCTGATCGGCAGGGTGCCGATGACTCGCGTCGCCCGCGCGCGCGAGCGCGGCGAGACGCTGGGCTTCATGAAAATCATCGTCGACGAAAAAACCGCGCAGATCCTCGGCGCTGCGCTGCTCGGCTTGAACGGCGACGAAGTCGTGCACTCGATCCTCGACGTGATGTATGCAAAAGCGCCCTACACCACGATCTCGCGCGCAGTCCACATTCACCCGACGGTCACCGAGCTGATTCCGACGCTTCTGCAGAACCTGAAGCCGCTGCGCTAGGGGCCTTTAACCGATGCGGTCCAACCACCACGTCTTTCAGCATCTGATTGCCCGATGCAGTGGACTGGAGCCGATCACGGTCGCGGTCGCCTTTCCTTGCGACGAGGTTTCGCTGCTCGGAGCGCTGGAAGCGGCCCGGCAGCGGCTGATCGTTCCGACGCTGGTCGGGCCTCGACCGCAGATTCTTGCCACCGCGAAAACGCTGGGCGAAGACGTCTCGATCTACCGGATCGTCGATGCCGAAACCGCCGAGGACGCAGCGGCGCAGGCCGTGGCGCTGTGCCGCAAGGCCGAGTGCGCTGCGCTGATGAAAGGGAGCCTGCACACGGACGTACTGATGCATGAGGTGCTCAAGGCCGACACGGGCTTGCACGGGGCGCGCCGCGTGAGCCACGTGTTCGTGATGGACGTGCCGAATTATCCGAAGCTGCTGCTGATCACGGATGCGGCGATCAATATCTACCCGTCGCTGGAGGAGAAGGTCGACATCGTTCAGAACGCGATCGACCTGGCGCACGTACTGGGTATCGCGCAGCCCAAGGTCGCGATCCTTTCGGCGGTCGAAACCGTCACACCGAAGATCGCCTCGACGATCGAAGCGGCTGCTTTGTGCAAGATGGCCGACCGCGGGCAGATCCAGGGCGGAATCGTGGACGGACCGCTGGCGTTCGACAATGCGGTCAGCATACGGGCCGCGCGCATCAAGCACATCGTCTCGCCGGTGGCCGGCCAGGCCGACATCCTGGTCGTTCCGGACCTGGAGTCGGGCAACATGCTGGCAAAGCAGCTCGAGTATCTGGCGGATGCGGAATCCGCGGGCATCGTGCTGGGGGCGCGCGTTCCGATCGTATTGACGAGCCGCGCCGACAGCGCCAAGGCACGACTGGCCTCGTGCGCCGTGATGGCGTTGCTGGCGCATGCGGGGCGCCGGAGCCAAAGCGCGCAACGGATCGAAGGAAGCGAACGGTGACCGCAACGATCGCCGTCATCAATGCCGGCTCGTCGAGCATCAAATTCACGCTGTTCGCATCCCGCTCGGGATCGGCGCTGGCGAGCGTCGCCAAAGGCGCTATCGATGGCGTGGGAACGGCGCCGCGTTTTTGGGCGCACGACCAGGGCGGATCGCAGGTCGCCGAATACCGGTGGCCGCAGGGCGCGCGCTGCAGCCATGAGGAGCTGCTGAGCCATCTGATCGCGTGGATCGAGTCGCGCGTCGGAAGCGCGCTCGCTGCCGCCGGCCATCGCGTCGTGTTCGGGGGTGCGGCCTACCAGGCGCCGGTGCGGGTCGGGCCCGGCGTGCTGGCGCAGCTCGAGGCCCTCGTCCCCTTCATGCCGCTGCACTTGCCGCATAACCTGGCCGCGATCCGGGCCCTTGCGGTCACGCATCCGCAACTGGTGCAGATCGCCTGCTTCGATACCGCATTTCATCAGACTCTGCCCCCGATCGAGCGCTGCTACGCACTGCCGCGCGCGCTGACCAGGGCCGGTGTGGTGCGCTACGGCTTTCACGGGCTGTCGTACGAGTACATCGCCTCGACGCTGCCGCGCACCGATCGGCGCGCCGCCGAGGGCCGAACGATCGTGGCCCATCTGGGCAACGGGGCAAGCCTGTGCGCGCTGCAGGCGGGCCGCAGCGTCGGCACGACCATGGGCTTCAGCACGCTCGACGGGTTGGTGATGGGCACCCGGCCGGGTTGGATCGATCCGGGCGTGCTGCTGTACCTGGTTCGCCAGGGGGGATACGACGCCAGCCAGCTCGAGCGGTTGCTGTACGATGAATGCGGCCTGCTCGGCGTCTCCGGCATCAGCAGCGACATGCGCACGCTGCTGGCCAGCGACGAGGCGGCCGCAAGGCAGGCGGTCGACCTGTTCTGTCATCGGGCCGTTGGCGCGATCGGAAGCCTGGTCGTGCCGCTGGGCGGGTTCGATGCGCTCGTGTTCACGGGCGGCATCGGCGAGAACGCGGCCACGGTGCGAGCGCAGATCGGCAAGGCACTCGCGTGGATGGGCCTGGCGATGGACGAGGCCGCCAACGATCGCGGCGGACCCCGGATCAGCGCGGCGGGCAGTCGCGTTTCGGCTTGGGTGATTCCGACCGACGAGGATCTGATGATTGCGCGCCACACGCAAGAGCTGATCGGCGGCGGGTGAGGCGGTCGATCGGGACAGGGGCCGGACTTGGACGACCAGCACGTTCTGAAGCAGAGCGTCCCGCTGTTTTGGCCCATGGCGGCCATTGCCGCGATGGGACAGGCGGAGCTCGAGCTGTTCCGCAAGAGCCTGAAGTTCCTGATCGAGGCGCAGAAGGTCGATCACGGTTTGAAGCCGCGTTTCGCCACCGCCAATACGGTGCTGCTGGACCTGCACACGATGCAGCTTCGCGCCTTCGGCAGCCCGGATGCGGCCGCCGTTGCAACGCTCATCGTTGCGCCCTATGCCGGGCATTCGGCGACGATCGCCGACTATCACGACGGCCAGAGCCTGGTGCAGACCCTGCTGGCGGCCGGCGTGCCGCGCGTTCTCGTGACCGATTGGAAAAGCGCCAGCCTGGCGATGAAGGATTACGACATCGACAACTACCTGGCCGAGCTGAACGTGTGCATTGACGATCTGGGCGGCCGCGCGAACCTGGTCGGCCTGTGCCAGGGCGGCTGGCTGTCGGCGATGTACGCGGCGCGTTATCCGCAGCGGGTGCCCTCGCTCGTGCTGGCCGGCGCGCCGATCGACACGCAGGCCGGAGACGGGCCGCTGAAGCGGATGGTCCAGACCGCGCCGCCGGGCTTTTACGAGGAGCTGGTGGCGCTCGGAGGCGGCCTGATGCGGGGCCGGGTCATGCTCAGGGGCTGGAAGAACATGCACCCCGACGAGCAGTACATCGACAAGTACGTGCGTCTGTACGAGCGCATCGACGACCCCGACTACGTCAGCAAGACCGAGGCATTTGCCGCCTGGTACGAAAATACGATCGACCTGCCGGGCCGCTTCTATCTGCAGGCGATCAACGAGCTGTTCAAGGAGAATCGGTTCGCTCAAGGACGGTTCGTGGGCCTCGGCCGGCCGCTGTCGCTGCGCGACGTGCGCTGCCCGCTGTACCTTCTGGCGGGCGAATCGGACGACATCACGCCGCGGCAGCAGGTCTTCGCGGCCGAGAACCTGTGCGGAACGCCCGCCCGGGACATCGTCAAGGCCGTGGTTCCCGGCGGGCACGTCGGACTTTTCATGGGCTCCCGGACGCTGCAGACCCAGTGGCCGCAGATCGGAAAGTGGATCCTCGGTGCAGGGCACGATTAGAATTTCCTGCGGTCCGATCCGGGAGGGGACGATGCCTTCGGTGCTTCGAATTGCTTGCGCGTCGGTGCTGGCGATCGCGCTGACGGGATGCGGCACGACGTGGTTTCACGTGGGCAACGACTTCGATCTGGACGCGTTCACGAGCCGCGTCAATCGCGGCGTGACGACGCGCGACCAGGTTCGCACGTGGCTCGGCGCGCCGGCGTCGACCGGGGTCGACGTCGAAACGGACGGCAAGCGCTATGACCAGTGGAACTACTATTTCGGCGAGGGATCGATGTCGCACCTGTCCGACACCACGCTGAAAACGCTGCAGATCAAGTTCGATTCGCAGGGGATCGTGCAGGGCTACGAGCTGTCGCAACCGGCCAAGTGACCGGTCGAAAGCGAAGGTCAGTCGGCCTGCGGCACGCCGTCGAAGAAGTCCACGAGTCCGGTCTCCAGCGAGTACTCGGCACCGACCACCAGCAGCCCGTCTTCCCGCGCCAGCTGCTCGATCAGTTGCGATCCGTGCTGCAGCTGGTTCACCGAGGCGCGGATATTGGCGCGCACCGCCTGGCGCATCAATGCGTCCGGGTCCCGCCGCAGATCGGTGGCCAGCAGGCCCTCCACCGAGGGCCGCACGCGGTTGACGATCGAGTTCAGGTTGCGCGACTGCTTTTCCCGGGGTCGCTGCAGCTGCTCCAGCGTGGCCTGAACGGCGCCGCAACGGGAGTGGCCCAGAACGACGACCAGCCTGGTGCAGAAGCGCTCGGCGGCGAACTCGACGCTGCCGATCTGGGAGGGCGCAACGACGTTGCCGGCGACGCGGATCACGAACAGATCCCCCAGGCCCTGGTCGAACACGATTTCCACCGGAACCCTGGAGTCCGAGCACCCCAGGACCGCGGCCATCGGCTCCTGGCCCGATGCCAGGTCGCCCGGACGAATGCGGCTGGAAAACGCCTCGCGGCTCCAATCACCCGACGCGAAGCGGCGGTTGCCCGCGCGCAGACATTCCAGAGCTTCCCGCGCCGGGATCATGGGCCATCGCCTCCTGTAAATGTCGGTTCAGCATACAACTGCGAGGATACGTCGACGCCGAACGCATCTGCCGATCAAACCGGCATCACATCCCGCTCCAGGGCGAGCTCGGCCTTCAGGCTTTCAAGGTCGCGATAGATCGAGGCCACCGCCCGCACACGCCCCTGACGTTTGTAGCGCAGCAGGCAGTCGCGAGCCGCGACCTCGCCTTCGACGTCGATCTGGTCCCAGGTTTCGGCGTGACCGACGTAGTTGATCGATACGTCGTAGTGCTGGCTCCAGAAGAACGGTACGGCGTCGAACGGCTCGTGATATCCCAGCATGTTGCGCGCGGCCGTTTGTCCCTGGCGCTCGGCCACCACCCAGTGCTCGACGCGAATGCGTTCGCCGCTGTGCGGATCGGGCCAGCGGGCAATGTCGCCCGCCGCGAAGATCCCCGGCGCGCTGGTGCGAAGTTCCGGGTCCACCAGCACGCCCCGGTCCAGTGCGAGCCCGGCAGCCTCGGCCAGCCCGATGCGCGGATGCACGCCCACCCCCAGGACCACCAGATCGGCCTGGAGCGAGCCGCCGCTTTTCAGCACTACCCGCTCGCGGTCGATCGAAGTCACCGCATCTTCCAGGTGGAACGTCACGCCGTGCTCCTCGTGCAGTGCACGCACGAAGTCGCCCAGCTGCGCCCCCAGGATGCGCGCCATCGGGCGCGCTTCGGGCGCCACCACGTCGACCTGCAGCGCGCGCGCACGCAGCGCCGCCGCGACCTCCAGACCGATGAAGCTGGCGCCCACGACGACCACGCGCCGCGCCGTTTTGGAGCGCTCGATGATCGCGCGGCAATCGGCCAGCGTGCGCAGCGTAAAAACGTGCGGCAGTTGCGAGCCCGGAAATGCCGGCCGGTTCGCCTCGGCGCCGGTCGCGAGCAGCAGCCGGTCGAAAGCGAACGTGCGCCCGTCGGCGAGTGCGACCGTGCGCGATCCGGCGTCGATCCCGACCGCTCGCGCACCCAGTTGCAGGTCGATACCGTGGTCCGCGTAGAACTGGGGCGGCCGCAGCGCAACCCAATCCTCCGGCGCGCTGCCGGCCAGGTAATCCTTGGACAAATTGGGCCGGTCCACCGGTGGCGCCGTATCGTCGCTGAGCATCGCGATGCTTCCCTGGAAGCGCTCCCGGCGCAACATCTCGGCCGCGGCGAAACCGGCAGCGCCGCCGCCGACGATCACGATCCGCCCCGGCGCCGGTTCGCTCGTGGCGCCGGGCCCAGGGCGGCTCGGAACGGTCTTCTTGCGGCCGCTCACGACCAGCTTGCCGTCACGGCGCTCGACCGACCAGCACGAAACCGGGCTCAATGCCGGGGCGCGCAGCGCTTCACCGGTGCGCAGGCTGAAGCAGGCGTGGTGCCACGGACAGCGCACGGTGTCGCCCACCATCAGGCCTTCGGCGAGCGGACCGCTGTAGTGCGTGCAGGTCGCGCTGATCGCGAAGACCTCCTCGCCGAGGCGCGCCAGCAGCACCGTCTCGTCGCCGGCATGGCCGGCCAGCATCCGGCCGTCGGCCAGGTCGGCCTCAGCAATCCCCTGCGTCAGATCCGGGCCGGTTGGCGTCGATTCGGCTGAGGACATCGGGATGCTCCGGTGGCGTTCAAGTCGGGTCTTCCCCCATTGTCCCGCTTTTTCCCCGTCCCACGATGGCTCGCAACCAGACGGCTCTTGATGCCTCAACGCAAGGCGCTGCCGGCGCACTGCGACAACGAATTCAGATCGACGCAGCACGTGGTCGGCCGCCAGTAGAACCATCCGTAGCGGCCGTCGCCGCTGGTTTGCACGGGGCGCACTGAGCCGGGTGCCTGCGGCAGCGGCTGCTCGCCGATGTCGAAGCACGTGCTGACCGCCGGGTAGGCCTGCTGCATACGCCCGACCCGATCGACCGGGTACGGCAGGGTCCCGAGCTGGTCGCGCGCGATGCTGAGCGCGCGAAAGGCGGTCTTGGCCGAGTAGACAACCGGCGGCGTGCCCAGATCGCGCATCTGGCGCGGATACAGCACGCCCCACCGGCCCAGCGTGGCCGATTCGCCGTCGAGCCATGAATCGATGGCGAGCAGGTCGCGGCAGCCCGTGCGCCAGTTGACCTCGTCGGCCTCGGACGCGTAGGCGAGCGCCGGCACGACCGAACCCACGCTTGAGGTAACGTTCGCCGTGATCGCGGCAACGGCCGCCGCCGCGGGGCCGCATATCGAATCGGCCACGGCCGAAGGCGGCGGGGCCGGCACGCGCGCCTCGGACGGCCGGCACTGCAGGCACGGTGGCTGTCCCGACACCATCCAGGCCGAATCGCTCAGTTGCCAGACGTGCACCTCGGCCGTGTTGTCCAGGCCGGAGTGCGACGAGCTCACGGTGCCGGCCGCTTCGGCCGCTGGCGCCCCGGGCAGCGGCAACGCCAGCAGCGAATCGCCGGGTGCGCGCACCGTCTCCACGAAGGCAACGGGCACGTACATCCAGAGCCGGTAACCGCAGGGAACCATGCCGCACCAGCACGGCCCTAGAAACTGCACGCGCGTGCAGGCCGGATCCGCGCTGATCCGGCCCGCGAGTTGCAGCGGATTGAACGGCGGATCGGCCGCCGCCGGAGCCGGCAGCCACAGGGGCGCGGCGCACGCGAGCAGCATCGTGCGGCGCAGGCGCCCACAGCGTGCCGACTGTGGCAGGACGGTTCGATCAGCCATCGCAGCGGGCGATTGTGTGCACCGGCACCCGGGCTGCGCACCGCTTTGGGTGGTAGTTGCGTGGCAGGGGAGGGCGGGCAGCGCCGCCTCTGCGCCATGGAAAAGGCCCGCTGCGCAAGTGCGAATACGCCCCATGCCGGCACGCCGCGATCAACCTAGGATGGCGCCATGGATGCCACGGCCCCCCAATTCGATCCGCTCACGATGCAGGCCGCCCATGCGCGCATCGACGAGCTGTTGGCGCCGCTGCGAACGGTGGTGGACGGCCGCCTCGATGCCGAGCTGGGGGCGCGGCTGCAGCAGATCGTGCCCGCCTCGCACTGTCTGTGCGTGATCGCCGATTCCGGCGGCAACGGCCTGGCCTCGGCGCCATTGCAGATGCACGGAACCATGCAGCGCGATCTGCGCGCACTTTATTCGACGCTGATCGGCGAGCGCGATCCGCTCGCCCTGCGGGCGCGCCAGGAATGGCGCCCCCTGGTAGCGCGAATCGACGAGCACACGGCCTGGGTCCGGTCGCAGGTGCGCCACGCCGAGACCTATGTCGCGTGGCTGCAACGCAACGGCGCCAGCGGCGCGAGCGATCTGGCGGTCGTGCCGGCGCGTGGCCGGCTTACCCGCGGCACCCTGTTCGTGTTCATGGGGACCGGGCCGGGGCAGGCCGACGTGCTCGCGCTGTTTTACGCTGCGCAGCGGCTGGCGGTCACGCTGGAATTGCGTCACCGGCCGTTCATTGCCGAATTGATGACGATGCGATTTTCACCGCGGGAAGCCGACGTGCTGCGGGCGGGGCTGAAGGGATCGGCCGATGAACAGATCGCGGCCTGGCTGGGGCTATCGGTCGACGCGATCCGCTACTACTTCAAGAAGTTCAAGCACCGGGTGCCGCCCGTCATCGGCCACATGAAGCCGCGCGATCTGGCGCGCATACTGCACCAGCTGGATCGCCTGTAGGCAGCCGCCGGTGCGGGCGACCCTGAAGGAGCACCTCGCACTGCCATGGACGATCGCCAGCTTCAGCGCTACTCCCGCCACATTCTGCTGGATGAGATCGGCATCGAAGGCCAGCAGCGGATCAGCGCCGCGCGCATTTTGCTGATCGGCGCCGGCGGCCTGGGGTCGCCGGCGGCGCTCTACCTCGCCAGTGCCGGGGTCGCCCGGCTGACACTGGTCGATTCGGATCGGGTCGATCTGACCAACCTGCAGCGACAGGTGCTGCACACGACCGAACGGATCGGGCAGCTGAAAACGGCCTCGGCCCGCAGCGCGCTGCAGGCGCTCAATGCGCAGGTCCAGGTGGTCGAGGTCGCGCAGCGAGCCGGGCCGCGGGAACTCGATCCGCTGGTGGCCGATTGCGACATCGCGCTGGACTGCAGCGACAATTTCGCCACGCGCCACGCGCTGAACCGCGCTTGCGTACGCCACCGCCGCCCGCTCGTGTCGGGAGCGGCGGTGCGCTTCGACGGCCAGCTGGCGACCTTCGACCGGCGCCTGGACGACTCCCCGTGCTACGCCTGCGTTTTTCCGGAATCCGCCGAGGCCGAGGACGAAACCTGCGCCATCATGGGGGTATTCGCGCCCCTCACCGGCATCATCGGTTGCCTGCAAGCGGCGGAGGCCCTGAAACTGGCCGCTGGCAGCGGGACCTCACTGCACGGCAGGCTGATGATCGTCGACGCGCTCGAGATGCAATGGAGGTCGCTGACGATCGGTCGCGACCCGAACTGCGCGGTGTGCGGCGCCCGCTGAACCGAAGCGCCGGCGGCCCGTCAGGGGGCGGGCCCCACCATCGTCGTCAGCTGAATTTCCAGGCCCTCGGTCGGCTGTTTGCGAAAACCGCCCTTGGCGAACCGGTGCCAGCGTCCCAGCACGTAGGCCACCGCCAACGCGCCCCGCGCCCCGGTATCCAGATCGGCCGGCAATTCACCTTGCGAAACGGCCACCCGCAGGCTCTGGCGCAGCGATGCCTCGATCCGCTCCAGAAGTTGATTCATCCGGTCCTGCAGCCGCTCGTTTTCGTTCACGAGGGCGTCACCGACCAGCACGCGTGTCAGGCCCCGATTGGTTTGCGCGAACTCCAGCAGCATCTGCACGATGCGCCGGGCCTGCCGCAGCCCCGAGTGTTCCTTGGTCGAAATGTCGTTGATCAGGCCAAAGATCGTCGTCTCGATGAACTCGATCAGCCCTTCGAACATCTGGGCCTTGCTCGCGAAGTGCCGGTAAAGGGCCGCCTCCGACACGTCGAGCTTGGCCGCAAGCGCCGCCGTTGTCACCTTCTCGCCACGCGGATCCTCGAGCATCGACGCCAGTGTCTGCAGGATCTGCAGGCGCCGTGTGCCGGGCTTGCGGCGCGTCCTGCCGGACTCGGCACTGTCGGTCGCTTGACTCGGGATTTCCATCGGCGGTCGGCTCGCGGAGGGGCAAAATCTACCGGAATCCCAAGCGACGTGGGGAATTACTTACTTGCGGTCGATGTTGCGACGCGCGACCCGATATGGTGCATCCGCCAGGCGGCTGCTCAGGGGGCCCGACACAGGCAGTGCGCCAGCACCCGAGGAGGCGTTGCGCTCTCGGACAGCAGCCGGTTCAGGTCCTCGCCGACCCGCAGCGGTGCCTCGATACCGAGCAGCAGCCGTCCCGTGAACGGCCCGCCCAGCCGAAGCGCCGCCCGCGCGGCTCCATCGGCCAGTAGGTCAAGCAGCCGATTCAGTCCCTTTGGTTCCAGTTCGACGTACACCGTCCGAAAGCCTGGACCAAGCTTGGCTTGCTGCGCCGCGTCATGAATCGCCGCCGTCAGCCCGCCGAAGCCGTCCACCAGGTGCCGCTCGCGCGCCTGGCGTCCGGTCCAGACGCGGCCTTGCGCAACCTGCTCGATCTGCTCGGCGGACGCGTGCCGGCTGGCCGCGGTGCGCGCCAGAAATTCCTGGTAGATGTGACCGACGCTGGCCTGGATGACCTGTCCGAAGCGCGGATCCAGCGGCCGGCGCAGATCGGGTCCACCGGCCAGCCAGGTGGTCGTCACCCCGCCCGTGTGCACCCCGACCTTGTCCAGCGTCTTGTCGAAAGTCGGCACCATCCCGAACACGCCGATCGAGCCGGTGATCGTGGCCGGGTCGGCCAGCACTTCGTCGGCCGAAGTCGTCACCCAGTAGCCGCCCGAGGCCGCCACGTCGCTCATCGAGACCACCACCGGCTTGCCGGCTTTGCGCGTGACCTCCAGCTCGCGGCGGATCAGCTCGGCGCCGAAGGCACTGCCGCCCGGCGAATCGACGCGCAGCACCACAGCCTTGATCGTATCGTCGTCACGAGCACGCCGGATCAGTTCGGCGGTGGAGTGCCCGCCGATGACTCCCTGGGGCGCGTCACCGTCGATGATGTCACCCTGAGCGACCACCACCCCGACCTGCTGGGTGCGGTCGCCCACGTCGGGCAGCGCGTAGCGGTACTCCTGGAACGACACCTGACGGAAGGTCTTGTGCTCCGGATCCTCCGCCCCACGCTTGATCAGCAGCGCGCGCAGCTCGTCGCGCGTCAACAACGCATCGACCAGCTTCTCCGACAGGGCGAGCTTGGCCAGATCGCCTCCGGCCGCGGCCAGGCGCAGCGGCAGCTCGTCGATCATGTGGCCGATCGCGCCGGGAGCCAGTTTGCGCACCTGCTCTACTTGCCCCGTGTAGGAGGCCCAGGCGTCGTTCAGCCAGAACGCATCGGCTTCGATCGCCTCGCGCGAAGGCGCGTTGTTCACGAACGGCTCGACAAAGCTCTTGTACTTGCCGACGCGGAACACGTTGACCGTCACGCCGAGCCGGTCCAGCGCGTCCCGGTAGTAGTTGCGATAGCCGCCCAGGCCCGTCAGCAAAATCGCCCCGCTCGGGTGCAGGTAGACCTGATCGGCGTGCGCGGCCAGGTAGTACTGCGCCTGACTCATCTGCGAACCCCAGGCCAGCACCTGCTTGCCGGAGGCGCGGAACCGGTCCAGCGCGGCCGCGATCTCGTTCAGCTTGGCCATGCCGGCGCTGCCCATGTCGTCCAGGATCAGCACCACGCGTGCGACCTTCGGATCATGGGACGCCGTATCCAGCACCCCGACCACGTCGCGCAGCTGGGTCTCGCGCTCGACGCCACCGAGCGTCTCGGTCAGCACGGCCTCGCGGGCGCTGCCGCTGAACTGTTCGACCAGATCGCCCTTCAAGGCCATGACCAATGTGGTGTTGTCCGACAGGCGCAGGTGGGTGCCGGCGAACAGAACAAAGCCCAGCACGAAAATGATCAGCAGGAACAGCACGTTCACCACCAGGCGACGGGCCGCGTCGACCACCCGCAGGAAGCCTCCGACGCTCCGGCGCAGCCATCCAGGGTTTGAGTCGGCCATGGGTTCTCCCAGCGCTCGTGGGTTGGAAGCCGACGAGCTTAGCCCAGACGGCGGGACAACTGGCGCACCGTGTGCACCCTGGCATCGACGTACGCGGTGCCGACCAGTGGGCGCCGCGCTCGGGGCGCAATCCTGAGCACCGTCGCAAAGCCCGCCGCCCGGGCCGCCTTCAAGTTGGCCAGGCTGTCGTCGACCAGCACGGCGCGGCGCGCATTGATGCGGCCCGCGAGTCCCTCGCGCGCCAGCACGACCCGCAGCATCGATACCGATGGCTTGGGCCGGAATTGGCCGTGCAGCCGCAGCCGCTCGATCGAGTAACGCTGGCGGAACTGCCGGTGCAGGCCGAGCCGCCGCAGCACCTGCCCGGCATAGGCGGCGGGCGCATTGGTCAGCAGCACTTTGCGGCCCGGCAGCCGCGCGAGCATGCGCGCCAGTCCCCGCTCGATCCGCACCAGTTCATCGACCCTGAAGTCGTGCGTCTCGTGCAGGAAGCGGTCAGGATCGACCCCATGATGGCGCACCAGGCCGAGCATGGTGGCGCCGTATCGGAGCCAGTACCGGCGTCGGAGCTGATCGGCCTGCTCCCGGTTCACTTCCAGGTGCCGCTGCACGAAATCGGTCATCCGCTGGTCGATCGCCGCGAAGATCGCGTGCGAGGCCTCGTGCAGCGTGTCGTCCAGGTCCAGGAACCACACCCGGCCGCGGGCAGGCCGGCCGCTCGATGGTTTCACCGCAAGCCGGGCGTCGACGCAGCTAATGCGAGCGGATCATCGTGCCGACGCCGCGATCGGTCAGGATTTCCAGCAGCAGGCAATGATCGACGCGCCCGTCGATGATGTGCACCGAATTCACGCCGCTGTGGGCGGCTTCCAGCGCCGAGGAGATCTTCGGCAGCATGCCGCCCGAAATGGTGCCGTCGGCGAGCAACTCCTGCACGCGGGTGGCGGTCAGGCCCGTGATCAGCCGGCCCTCGCAGTCCAGCACGCCGGGCGTGTTGGTCAGCAGCACCAGCTTTTCCGCAGCCAGGATCTCGGCGATCTTGCCCGCCACCAGGTCGGCATTGATGTTGTACGACAGGCCGTCCTCGCCGAACCCGATCGGAGAGATGACCGGGATAAACGCTCCGTCCTGCAGCGCGCGCACCAGCGACGGGTCGATGGCCTCGATTTCGCCGACCTGCCCCAGGTCATGCGTGTGGCCCGGATCGTCGCGGTCGGCCAGTCGCATCTGCCGTGCGCGGATCAAGCCGCCATCCTTGCCGGTCAGGCCGACCGCCTGACCGCCGAAGCGATTGATCAGCATCACGAGCTCCTGCTGTACCTGACCGGCCAGCACCCACTCGACGATCTCCATCGTTTCGGCGTCGGTCACTCGCATGCCCTGTACGAATCGGGACGTCTTGCCCACGCGCTCCAGCGCCTCGTCGATCTGCGGCCCGCCACCGTGCACGACGACCGGCTTCATCCCGACCAGTTTCAGCAGCACCACGTCGTGCGCGAAGCTCTCCTTCAGCGGCTGCTGGGTCATCGCGTTGCCGCCGTACTTCACGACGATCGTGCGGCCATGGAAGCGGCGGATGTACGGCAGGGCCTCGGAAAGGATCTCGGCCTTCAGTTCGGTCGGGATCTGCGCCCGGTCCATAGGTCGCGGCAGGAAGGTGCGTTCGCTCGTTGCGATCGACAGCGGGGAAGCTGGCGGTCAGTCTAGCATCGCACGCCCTCACCCCCGTCCCCTCTCCCGCTGCGCGGGCGAGGGGCGATATGGTGTGCCTGTGCGAATGCCTACGCGCTTGCGGCGTCCGATCGCCCCTCGCCCGCGCAGCGGGAGAGGGGACGGGGGTGAGGGTATCAGCCGTCGCCCAGCAATCGCTTCAATCTGCGCTTGGCCGCCTGGCGCTGACCGCCCGGCGTGACCCCGTGCGGGCCGGCCGGACGCTTGCGCGCGGGCACCGCGACCGGGTTGCGCGGCCGCAGCCCGTCGGTGCGGAACACCAGCTTTTGCCGGGTCTTGAGCCCCTTGGCCATCGGACAGGCCGGTCACAGCACGTAGCGAGCCAGGTCCTCGTTGGCCGCCAGTTCCGCGAGCCGCTGATCCACGTAGGCCGAGTCGATCACGGCGCGCTGCGCGCCCTGGCTGGCGGCCTCGTAGGAGATGTCCTCGAGCACCTTTTCCATCACGGTGTGAAGCCGGCGCGCTCCGATGTTCTCCGTGCGCTCGTTGATGGTGAAGGCGATCTGCGCCAGCCTCGAGACACCGTCGGGCGTGAACTCGAGCGTCACGCCTTCGGTCGCGAGCAACGCCTCGTACTGACGCACCAGGCAGGCGTCGGTGCCCGTCAGGATGCGCTCGAAATCCGCGGCCGACAGGGATTCGAGCTCGACCCGTATCGGAAAGCGCCCCTGCAATTCGGGCATCAGATCGGACGGTTTGGACAGGTGGAAGGCGCCGCTGGCGATGAACAGGATATGGTCGGTGCGGATCATCCCGTACTTGGTGTTCACGCTCGTGCCTTCCACCAGCGGCAGAAGATCGCGCTGCACGCCCTGGCGCGACACGTCAGCGCCCTGTATCTCGCTGCGGCTGGCGATCTTGTCGATCTCGTCCAGGAACACGATGCCGTTGGCCTCGACGTTGGCGATCGCCTTGAGCTTCAGATCGTCGTCGTTGACCAGGCGCGCAGCTTCCTCGTCGGCCAGAGCGCGCAGCGCCTCGCGCACTTTGAGCTTGCGCGTGCGGCGGCGTCCCGCGCCAAGGTTCTGGAACATCGACTGGATCTGCTGGGTGAGCTCTTCCATGCCCGGCTGCGCCAGCACCTCCAGCTGTGCCGACGGAGCCGTCAGCTCGACCTCGACTTCCTTTTCGTCGATCTCGCCTTCGCGCAGCTTCTTGCGCATTTTCTGGCGCGTGCTGCCGTCGACGTCGCGCTCGACCTCGCGCCCCGTCGGATCGCGCGGCGGCGGCAGCAGCACATCCAGCAGACGCTCCTCGGCCGCGTCCTCGGCGCGCGCGCGCACCTTGCGCATTTCCGCCTCCCGCGTCTGCTTGACCGCAATGTCGGCCAGGTCCCGGATGATCGCGTCGACATCCCGCCCGACGTAGCCGACCTCGGTGAACTTGGTCGCCTCGATCTTGATGAACGGCGCGTCGGCCAACCGCGCCAGGCGGCGCGCGATCTCGGTTTTGCCCACCCCGGTCGGACCGATCATCAGGATGTTCTTGGGCGCGATCTCGCCGCGCAGCGGCTCGGCCACGTGCTGGCGGCGCCACCGGTTGCGCAGCGCGACCGCCACCGCGCGCTTGGCGCGCTGCTGGCCGACGATGTGCTTGTTCAGCTCGTGAACGATTTCCTTGGGGGTCATCATCCGGGCGATGTCACTCGAGCGTCTCGATCGTGTGGCTCTGGTTGGTGTAAATGCACAGGTCCGCCGCGATCGAAAGCGCGCGGCCCACGATGTCGGCCGGTTTCAGGTCGGTATTTTCCAGCAGCGCTCGGGCGGCCGCCTGCGCGTACGGCCCGCCCGATCCGATCGCGACCAGGCCCAGCTCGGGCTCGAGCACGTCGCCGGTGCCGGTGATGATGAGCGAGGTCTCGCGGTCCGCCACCGCCAGCATCGCCTCCAGGCGGCGCAGGATCCGGTCGGTGCGCCAGTCCTTGGCGAGCTCGACCGCCGAACGCATCAGGTTGCCCTGGTGTTTGTCCAGGCGCGCCTCGAATCGTTCGAACAGCGTGAACGCATCCGCGGTGGCACCTGCGAAGCCAGCCAGCACCCGATCCTGGTACATGCGCCGCACCTTGCGCGCGGTGCGCTTGAGCACGATGCTGCCGAGCGTCACCTGCCCGTCGCCGCCCATCGACACCGAAGCGCCCCGGCGCACTGAAAGGATGGTGGTGCCGTGAAATTGAAATTCGTCCATGGTGTGATTATGACGCCGCCTCACGCAGCCCTCACCCCCCTGCTTCGCCGGGCGTAGCCCGGCGAAGCAGGGGGGGGAGGGCTGCGGATAAAGCTCAGT
>DATKFG010000080.1:0-8762 GCA_035511515.1 Burkholderiaceae bacterium
AACGCGGACGCTCAGCGGAGCGCTGCCGGGTCGCCCCTCGACCGCGCACGCGGGAGAGGGGACGGCTCGCCCTGCGAAGCCGGGCTACGCCCGGCGAAGCAGGGGGGTGAGGGTTGTAAAAAATGGAGGTACCATCACAGCGGCCATGCACGGTTCCAGTCGAACGCTATGAGTGTTGCCGTGTGCCCCAAGGACAAGAACAGGGATGCACCAGGAGGGGGATATGAAGCGAGCCAACGTGCCGCTTGCTACGGCCTCGGCGCGGGGCATGCTGGCGGCGGCGCTTCTTGCCGGCGCCGCGTTGCCGCCGGCGCATGCACAGGCGAGCGCTGAACCACCCGCTGAGATCAAGTCGGCAGGCCCGGAGAGCCAGGCCCCGGCGCCACCGGCGCCGGCCGCTACCCCGCCTGTTGCGCAGCCCGGCGCCCTGCAGGAGATCGTGATCACGGCAACCCGGCACGAAGCCGCGCTCAGCAAGGTCCCGGTCAGCGTCAGCGCGTTCACGCAGGAGTCGATGGACGAAAAGGGCATCAAGGATTTCACCGACGTGGCGCGCTTCACGCCGGGGGTGACGATCGACGCGACCGGAACCGGCACCAATTCGATTTCGATCCGCGGCATCTCGTCCTCGGGCGGCTCCGGCACCACCGGCATTTACATCGACGACACGCCGATCCAGATCCACTCGCTCGGCTTCAACGCCGACGACACGCTGCCTAAGACGTTCGACCTGGAGCGGGTCGAGGTGCTGCGCGGGCCGCAGGGTACGCTGTTCGGGGCCGGATCCGAAGGCGGCACGGTCCGCTACATCCTGACCCAGCCGAGCCTGAGCAAGTCCAGCGTGTACGCGCGCAGCGAAGTCTCATTCACCCAGGGCGGCGACCCCAGCTACGAGGCCGGCATCGCCGGCGGCGTGCCGCTGATCGAAGGCACGCTCGGGGTGCGCGCCAGCATCTGGTACCGGCGCGACGGCGGCTGGATCGACCGGATCGATCCGTTTACGCTGGCCACCGTCGCGCCCAGGGACAACTGGGACGCCACCTACGTGGCCCGGCTGGCGGCCAAGTGGGCCGTGACGCAAGACATCACGCTGACGCCCAGCCTGCTGTACCAGCATCGCAATCGCAATGACATCTCAGTGTTCTGGCCGCAGGACCAGGGCGCCAACGGGCAGACCATCCGGTCGGACCCGGGCAGCCACAGGTTCCTGAACGCCGACCCGTCCGGGCGGCCCGAGCCGGATCACTACTTCCTGCCGGTGCTGAAGGCCGAAGCGGACCTGGGCAGCATGTCGCTGATCTCGAACACGTCTTACTACACGCGCGACGATGCGAGCGGATACGAGGGCACGCTGTACAACCTGGGCTACTACCAGACGTTGGGGACCCGCTCGGTCGATTGCACGACTACCCCTTGCACCGGCATTACGGGCGCCAACCAGTTCGACCCGAACCTGGAGTTCGCCAACAACGGCCTGTACCCGCTGGTCGACAAGTTCGGCCTGCACCTGCCGCCTGGGGTCCAGTTCTACCGGTCGCCGGCCACGGTCATCAACCAACAAAGGAGCTTCACCGAAGAAGTGCGGCTGCAATCGAACGATCCGAATGCGCGCGTGACGTGGACCACCGGGGTGTTCTACCAGTTCACCCGCCAGGTCAGCCTGGAGGAGATCTACGACCCGTTCCTCGACGCGCTGTTCCCGAGCCTCTTTGTCGAATGCCCTCAGCCTAACCCCGCGGTCCCCGGAGCCCCGTGTGACCCCGCGACCGGTACGCCCGCACTGGGGACCGCCTCCTTTGGCGCGCCGCTGGTGAAGGGCGGTTACTCCTACTACAACTTCAACACGGGGCACGACCGCCAGGTGGCCCTGTTCGGCGAAGCCAACTACAACGTCACCCAGCGGGTGAAGTTCACGGCCGGCATTCGCATCGCCAAGACGGCGTTCAATTTCAGCCACTACGCCGACGGCTCCCAGAATGGCGGTCCGAGATTCAATACGGGCAACAAGTTGGAGACACCGTTCACCCCGAAGCTGGGCGTTTCGTTCCAGGCCGATCCGGACGACCTGTACTACTTCACATTCGCCAAGGGGTTCCGCACCGGCGGCGACAACCCGCCCATCGCGTCCCAGCTGTGCCCTTCGACGTTCACGACGCTGGGTTTCCCGGTCAGCGCGACCAGCTCGTCGCCGGCAACCTACAACTCCGACCGCGTGAAGAGCTACGAGATCGGCGCCAAAAACAAACTGTTCGGATCGCTGAAACTCGCTTCCAGCGTGTACTACATCAACTGGAACGACATCCAGCAGAACGTCTACCTTCCGGGCTGCGGGTTCCAGTTCACGACCAATGTCGGAAATGCGGTCTCCAAAGGCTTCGACCTGCAGGCCGACTGGGCCGCCACGGACTCGCTGTCGTTCGAGTCGGCGATTGGCTATACCCGGGCAACCTTCGACCAGGACGCGAGCCTGGTGCCGGGCGGGGCGCCGATTGCGCGCGCCGGCGACGCGGTGGTGGGCGACTCGGGCGTTGCGTCTCCCCCGTGGACGATCGCCATCGGCGCGCTGTACGAGTTCAGCGCGTTGAGCCTGCCGTCGTACATCCGCGTGGACTTGCAGTACCAAAGCAAGAGCCATTTAAAGACCGCGGCCGAGGACCCGGGGGTCAGTCCGACCGTATTCGACCCGTTCGCCTACACGCCGCCCGCCACCAGGTTCGTCACGCTGCGCACCGGCGCCACGTACCGGGGCTGGAACGTGTCGGCCTTCGTTGACAACCTGTTCGACGCGCACCCGCTGCTGCCGCCGGGCGGGCCCAATTCGCACACCGACATCGATCCCACCGCGGCGCTGAGCCAGGGCGTGCTGATGCGCAACTACACGTTTCGGCCGCGCACGATCGGGCTGACCGCGATCTACCGGATGTAGCGCACCCTCACCCCCGACCCCTGTCCCGCAAGCGGGAAAGGGGAGATTCAAGCGCCTCTCGCCCGTGCGATGCAACCCCTGACGCCGGCGTACTCGTCCGACAACACCTTCCTCGGCGTTGGCCGCCGCGAGCAGGCCGCGCGCTTTGCCGTCGTGGGCGTTCCGTTCGACGGCGCCGTCACCAACCGGCCTGGCGCGCGGTTCGGGCCGGGGGCGATGCGCGCGGCGAGCCGGATGCTGTGCGATGCCATCCACCCGCTGTACCAGTGTTCGCCGCGCGAGGCGCTGGTCGACCTGGGCGACCTGGTGCTGCCGACGACCTCGCTGGAACGGCAGCGCAGCGCGCTGCAGGCGGCGGCCGCCCCGCTTCTGGCGGTCCACCACCTGTGCTGGCTGGGCGGCGACCACTCGATCACCCTGCCGATCCTGCGCGCCTACCGCGCCGCGTGGGGCCGGCCGCTGGCCATCGTGCACCTGGACGCGCACTGCGATACCTGGAGCGATCACCTGGGAGAGCCGTCCGGGCACGGTACCTGGATGCGCGAAGCGATTCACGAAGGACTCGTGATCCCCGAGGCCACCGTGCAGATCGGCATCCGGTCGCCGGCCGCGCCGCAGGTGCGCGAGCTGGTCGCGCGCGCAGGCGGCCGCGTGATTTCGGCGCGCGAGCTGCGCGGGCGTGAAAACGACCAACAACTGGCCGACGTCATCGGCGAGGTGCGGGCCCGGATCGCTCGCCCGGATCAGCCACCCGTCTATCTGACGCTGGACATCGACGTCCTGGACCCGGCCTTCGCGCCGGGCACCGGCACTCCCGAGGCGGGCGGGCTGTCCAGTGCCCAGGTCCTCACGCTGCTGGAAGCCCTTGACGGGGCCAACTGGGTCGGGATGGATTGCGTGGAAGTCGCGCCCGCCTACGACCACGCGCAGATCACGAGCCTGGCGGCGGCCACGTTCGTGTGGACCTACCTCTGCGGCCGGCTCGCGTCCCGGCCTGCCGGCTGAGGCGCCGTAGCCGCGCGCACCGCCTGACCCAGCAGACGGCCGTGGATGGCGAGCTTGTCCGGCGGCGCGTATCCGAAACCGACCACGAGCCCGCGCGCAGCGGCAGGGCCGATGAAGTAGTGCGACAGCGCCCGCACCGTGGTGCCCCGCTGCGCTACCTGGGCCGCCAGGTGCTCGTCGTCGCACGCCGGCGGAAGACCTATCACCAGATGCAACCCGGCCGGCTGCGACGTGATCTGCGCCACCTTCCCAAGGTGCGAGCTCAACGCGCCCACCAGCAATTCGCGCCGCTCCCCGTAGGCCTGGCGCAGGCGGCGGATGTGGGTCGCGAAGTAGCCGCGTTCGATGAAATCGGCCAGCGCCGCCTGCACTGTCAACTGCCCCGGCCGCTGCAGATCGTACAGCGCGCTCTGGAAAGACTCGGCCAGCGCGGCCGGAACGACCATGTAGCCGATCTTGATGCCGGGATATAAGACCTTTGAAAAGGTCCCTACGTAGACGACCCGTTGCCCGGCATCCAGGCCCTGCAGGCTGGCCAATGGGCGGCCGCTGTAGCGCAGCTCGCTGTCGTAGTCGTCCTCGATGATCCAGGCCCGCTCGCGCGCCGCGATCTGCAGCAGCGAGCGGCGCCGCGCCAGGCTCATTGCGACTCCCATCGGATACTGGTTGGACGGGGTGAGGTAAATCAGGCGCGGCCGGCTGGCACGCGGTGCCAGATCGGGGTTCATGCCCTCGGCATCGACCCCGACCGGCTCGACTTTCAGATCGCAGGACTCGAAGATGCACCGCGCGCCCCAGTAGCCGGGCTCTTCCATCCAGACGGTGTCGCCCACATCGGCCAGCAGCTGTGCGCACAGATCCAGCGAGTGCTGGGTGCCGGCGGTCAGCACCACCTGCTCGACATCGACCCGCACCGCGCGCGAGGTGCGCAAATAATCGGCAATCGCACGGCGCAGCGGAACAAAGCCGCCCTTGGTCGCGTAGTCCAGCAATTCCAGATGGCCCTGCCGCAGTTGCCGGCTCTGCAGCCGCTGCCACTGCTTCAGCGGAAACAGCGTGAAATCGGCTTCGGCGCCGCACATCGGCAGAATTTCGAGCCGGCGCCCGCCTTGGAAGCGCGCCAGGCGAGATCCCCGCCGCGACAACGCCTCCGGCCCGGCCCGCACCGACCCCGAAGCCGAGCGCGCCGGGTCAGCCGCCTTGCGACCTCGCCCTTTGGGCGGCGCTGCCGCGTGCGCGACGAAAGTGCCGCTTCCAGTGCGCGCCACGATGTATCCCTCGGCCAGCAGCGCCTCGAACGTCGACAGCACCGTGTTGCGCGACAGCCCCAGATCGCGCGCCAGCTCCCGCGTGGACGGCAGCCGCGCCCCCGGGATCAGTTGCTGGGAAAGGATCGCGCGCCGCACCGCCTCGTACAGGATCCGGTACCTGGGCAGATCGCCCATCGCCTGCGCGTCGGCCAGGGCGGACCGCAGCAATTCGTCAGTTGGCGCAGCGTGGCGCACGTGAATTTCCCTCCCATGGCCGTCTTAAGTGGCCCCATCGAAGCGCCAATAGTGGATCTCCATATAATACCAATTGCGGCTAAAATCCATTCCATTCGCCGGATACAAAACAACCCGGAAACCGGCAGCGGCCACGGCCGTGCGGTCCGGGAGCCGCCATCATGCCGACCATCCAAAGGGCCAAGAGCTCACGCCGCACCTGCGGTCTGAAGCCCCAGGGACGCGGCGTGCGCCGAAGGCGGCGCGGTCCCTGACATCCCGACGGCCGGCAGCAGCCTGAACTCGGCGGCCGGACCCGTGCGGGTCTGGCAGCTATATGTCTGCCGCCTGGTCCCGCCGCTTCGCAGGCACAGGCGGTGTCGCCGCCCAGGGTGGCGCGAGCAATCGAGGTAAATGCATCATGAGCGCAATGGTCAAACGCAGCAGCTTCACCGAGAAAGACCTGGATCGCTGGTTCGACGAGAACCGGATCACCGAGATCGAGTGCCTGGTTCCCGATCTGGCCGGCGTCGCACGCGGCAAGATCCTGCCGCGCGAAAAGTTCACCGAAGACCGCGGCATGCGGGTGCCCGAAGACGTGCTGGCGATGACCGTCAACGGCGACAAGCCCGGCGACGATGCCTCCTACCGGGCCGTGATCGCGGCCACCGACCACGACCTGGTGCTTCGTCCCGATCCGAGTACCGCGTGCCTGGTTCCGTGGGCCGCCGATTCGACCGCGCAGATCATCCACGACGCGTTCCGCACGAACGGCGAGCCGGCCGACTTCGTTCCGCGCACCGTGCTTCGGCGCGTGCTCGGCCTGTATCGCGACAAGGGGTGGGAGCCGGTGGTCGCGCCCGAGCTGGAGTTCTACCTGGTCGCGAAGAACGTGGACCCGAACATGCCGCTGGCGCCGCCGATCGGCCGCAGCGGCCGGGCCGAGACCGTCCGTCGCGCCTACAGCATCGACGCGGTCAACGAATTCGATCCGCTGTTCGAAGAGATCTACGACTATTGCAAGTCGATGGAGCTGGACGTGGACACGCTGATCCACGAGGTCGGCGCCGGACAGATGGAGATCAACTTCCTGCACGGCGACCCGCTGGAGCTGGCGGACCAGACGTTCTACTTCAAGCGCACGCTGCGCGAGACCGCACTGCGCCACCAGATGTACGCGACCTTCATGGCCAAGCCGATGCAGGGCGAGCCGGGCAGCGCAATGCACATCCACCAGAGCCTGCTCGATGCCAAAACCGGGCGCAACATCTTCAGCAATCCGGACGGCTCGGCCTCGAGCATCTTCAACCACTACCTGGCCGGACTGCAGAAGTACATGCCGGCGGCGATGGCGCTCGTGGCACCGTACGTCAATTCCTACCGGCGCATCGTCCGCCACGGCGCCGCGCCGATCAACATCCAGTGGGGGCACGACAACCGGACCGTCGGGTTCCGGATCCCGGGATCGACCCCCGAGAACCGCCGCGTGGAAAACCGTGTGATCGGCGCCGACGCCAATCCGTATCTTGCGATTGCGGCCACGCTGGCGTGCGGCTGGCTCGGCATCAGTGAACGGCTGGAGCCCACCCCCGAGAACACCGGCAGCGCCTATTCGCTCGACTACGAGCTGCCGCGCAGCCTGTCGGAGGCGTTGGGCGAGCTGCGCGCCTGTACCGCCTTTCACAAGGTGCTCGGAAAGCCGTTCATCGACGTGTATCTGGCGGTCAAGGAGCTCGAGTACGCCGAATTCATGAAGGTGATCAGCCCGTGGGAACGCGAGCACCTTCTGCTGCACGTCTGACGGGACACCGCACATGCACGCCAGCTTCGAAAAGACAGGTCCATCGGGTGCACCCGCCGCGCCCCACTACGACACCGCGGCCCTGCAGGCGGTCGACAGCGCGCACTACCTGCATCCGGCCACGGATTACAAGCTGCTGGCCCAGACCGGCTCGCGCGTCATCGTGCGAGGCGACGGCATCTATGTCTGGGACTCCGAGGGCAACCGGATTCTGGACGGCATGTCCGGGCTGTGGTGCGTCAACGTCGGCTATGGCCGCCGCGAGCTCGCCGACGCAGCGTACCGCCAGCTGAACACGCTGCCGTTCTACAACAGCTTCTTCAACACCTCCAACGTGCCGGCCATCACGCTGGCGGCCACGCTGGCCCGGATTTCGCCGCCGCAGTTCAACCACGTGTTCTTCGCCGGATCCGGTTCCGAAGGCAATGACACGGTGGTGCGGATGGTGCGGCGCTACTGGGACCTGATGGGACAGCCGCAGCGCAAGGTGATCATCAGCCGGCGCAACGCCTACCACGGCAGCACCGTGGCCGGCGCGTCGCTGGGCGGCATGGATGCGATGCACGCGCAGGGTGATCTGCCGATTCCGAACATCACGCACATCGAGCAGCCCTACCACTTCGAAAACGGCGCCGGAATGCCGCCCGACGAGTACGGCCTGCTCGCGGCACAGCGCCTCGAGGAGAAAATCCTGGAGCTGGGCGCCGGCCGCGTGGCCGCGTTCATCGGCGAGCCGGTGCAGGGCGCGGGCGGCGTGATCATCCCGCCGCCCACCTACTGGCCGCAGATCCAGCGCATCTGCGATCGCTACGGGATCCTGCTGGTGTCGGACGAAGTGATCTGCGGCTTCGGCCGCCTGGGCCACTGGTTCGGCTGCGAGCGGATGGGAACCCGGCCCGACCTGATCACGTTCGCCAAGGGCGTCACCTCCGGCTACATCCCGCTGGGCGGGGTGCTGGTGGGACAACGCGTGGCCAAGGTCATGATCGACAAGGGTGAGGAATTTGCGCACGGCTTCACCTACTGCGGACACCCGGTGGCCTGCGCGGTGGCCAACGAGAACATCGCCATCATCGAGCGCGAGCACCTGGTGCAGCGCGTCCACGACGATGTCGGGCCATACCTGAAGCGGCACTTCGAGGCGCTGCAGGACCATCCGCTGGTGGGTCAGGCCGAAGCGTGCGGGATGATGGCCGCGCTGGTACTGGTGAAGAAGAAGGTCCCGCTGGAGCGCTTCGCCGAGGACCTGAAGGTCGGGATGGTGTGCCGCGGTCACATGTTCGACAGCGGCGTCGTGATGCGGGCGGTGGGCGAGCGGATGATCATCGCTCCGCCGCTGGTGATCACGCACGAGCAGATCGACGAGATGATCGGGCTGATCCGGCGCAGCCTGGATTTGACGCTGAGGGATGTGAAGCAGCGCGGGTGGACTTGAGGCGGCGATGGCGCGCGGCCCTCACCCCCTCCCCTCTCCCGCTGCGCGGGCGAGGGGCGATCCAGCGCGGAAGGTTCTGCGTCAGCGCTACTGCGATTGATCGCCCCTCGC
>DATKFG010000081.1:0-35112 GCA_035511515.1 Burkholderiaceae bacterium
AGACGCGCAAGACGGTCGAGCTCGGGACCGCTGCCATCAAGGGAAAGGTGTGTCCTAACTGCGGCGCCGCCGCGATGATCCGGCGCGACGGCTGCGAATTTTGCACCGCCTGCGGATTCACGGGCGCCTGCAGCTGAGCGCGTCCTCGCAACCCGGCCGGCGCGCGACGCTTCTTCACCGCCGGGCGGCAAGGCAACGGGCTAGCGCCGCGCCCTTCCCTTCTGGCCGTGGTCGCCGAGCGCTTTCTGGATCCGCTTGCGCTTGGCGCGGTCCATCTCGTCGAAGCCCTTCTTGCGATCCAATCCGAAGGTCCGCTCGATTACCTCAAACCAGATCACCGCGAGCCCGAACGGCAGGGCCCACCAGTACCACTTCATGTCGGCGAACGGCCCGATGCCGGCCAGGTGCAGCAGCAGCAGGGCGACACCGATCCAGATCAGCCACATAGTTCGAAGCTCCGGCGCTAAAAAACCGCGACGACTACTATAACGTCCGCGTTGACGATTCTTGATCCCGGTCAGGCCGGCCCGTCAACGGCCGGCGCATCCGCACGTTAACATCCGTCAGAAACCCGGCCTCTGCCGGACTGCCTTACCGCTTCCCGAAACGCGGAAATTTCTCTCAGGAGAGGATTTGATGACTCGTGCCTTCATCGCCCTCGCGGCTCTCAGTGTGCTGCTTCTCAGTACGGCCGCCTCCGCTCAGCAGGAACTCGCCAAGCAGAAGAACTGCTTCGCATGCCACGCAATCGACAAGAAGCTGGTCGGCCCTGCGTACAAGGACGTCGCCAAGAAGTACGAAAATGACAAGGACGCCCTGCCGCGGCTGGCCAAGAAGGTGCGCGAGGGCGGCGTGGGTGTGTGGGGCCAAATCCCGATGCCCGCCAACACGCAGGTGAACGAAGCCGAATCGATCCAGCTCGTCAAGTGGGTGCTGTCGTTGAAGTAGGCATCCGGCCGAGCCATCCAGCGGGGCGCCCAAGGGCGCCCCGTCTGTTGGTGAGCGGGTTACGGCGGTCGCTGCAAGCACCTGATTTGGCAGGACAAACAACCACCGCACGGGAACGGCAGGGTTTTCCGCCGATCCGGAGATCCCGCGTAGAATTTTCCCGCCCATAGGTTTTTTTGTCGCGAACGCCTGGAGTCGATATGCCACACAAATCCCTCGCCCTCTGGACGGCGCTGATCGCCGCAACCGTTCTGGCCGGCTGCAAACCAGGAGGCGCGGACCAGGGGCCCGTGATCAAGATCGGGTCGGCCGCCCCGCTGACGGGGGAGATCGCACATCTGGGCAAGGACAATGAAAATGGGGCCAGAATGGCGGTGGACGACATCAACGCCGCCGGCGGAGTCAAGGTGGGCGATAAAACGTACCGCCTCGAACTGGTTGGAGAAGACGACAAGGCCGATCCGCGCGAGGGCACGCTGGCGGCGCAGAAGCTGGTCGACGAGGGCGTTGTGGCCGTCGTCGGGCACCTGAATTCGGGAACGTCGATTCCGGCTTCGCGCATTTACGCCGACGCCAATGTGGTGCAGATTTCGCCCTCGGCCACCAATCCGAAGTACACCCAGCAGGGCTTCCGCACGACTTACCGGGTCGTCGCCAACGACAATCAGCAAGGCGCGGTCCTGGCCAACTTTGCCGCGGCGGAAATGAAGGTCAAGCGGGTGGCCATCGTCGACGACCGCACCCAGTACGGTCAAGGGCTGGCCGACGTGTTCGAGAAGGTCGCCAAGGAAAAGGGCGTGGACGTGATCGATCGCGAGTTCACCACCAACCGGGCCACCGATTTCAATGCGATCCTGACCAAAATCCGATCGATGAAGCCCGACCTGGTGATGTTCGGAGGCATGGACAGCGTCGCAGCCCCGATGGCGCGCCAGATGAAAGAGCTGGGCATGAAGGCGCCGATGATCGCCGGCGACGGCGTGTGCGATCCGGGATTCATCTCGATCGCCGGGGATGCATCCGGCGTGCTGACCTGCTCGGTGGCCGGCCGTGCTTTGGAGAAGATGGCCAAGGGCGACGAGTTCCAGAAGCGCTACAAGGAAAAATTCGGCACCGAATGCCAGCGGTACTCGCCTTACTCCTACGACGCCGTGTTCGCAATCGTCGACGCCATCAAGCGCGCCGGCCGCCCGGACCGCCTGCTGGTGGTCGACGCGATGCCCAAGACCGACTTCGAAGGCCTGACCGGGCACATCCAGTTCGACGACAAAGGCGACCTGAAAAACGGCGAGATCTCGGTCTACGACGTGCGCGACGGCAAGCTCAATCTGCTGGCGAGCTTCCATTGACCGCGCCGCGCCAATTTCCTTCCGGATCCGGACCGCTGCCGCCGGCAATGTGCCTGCAGTCTTGATAGCATCCCGCGCGGGGGTGCCGGGGCGGGGTCCAGAACAAGTGAAATAGCGCCCCGGGGGAGTCGTCGCATGGATACGTTGGTTCAGCAGGTCATCAACGGCCTGGTGCTGGGCAGCCTGTACGCGCTGATCGCACTGGGCTACACGATGGTGTACGGCGTGCTGAACCTGATCAATTTCGCGCACGGCGACGTGCTGATGATCGGCGCGCTGTCCGCGTTGAGCGCGATCGGCGTGCTGCACGGTGCATGGCCCGGCCTGCCCGGCTGGCTGCTGATGGTGCTCGGAATCGGCGCCGCCATTCCGGTGTGCGTTGCGTTGAGCCTCGTGATCGAGCGCGTCGCCTACCGCCCTCTGCGCCATGCTCCCCGGCTGGCCCCGCTGATCACCGCCATCGGCGTGTCGATCCTGATCGAGACGATGGCGATGCTGATCTGGGGCCGCAACTACCTGACCTTCCCCCAACTGCTGCCGGAGGCGCCGATCCATATCGGCAACGCCACGATCACCGTGACCAAGCTGGTCGTGATCGTGCTGGCGGCGCTGATCATGGGCTCGCTGCTGTGGCTGGTGCAGTCGACCCGGCTGGGCCGCGCGATGCGCGCCACCGCGGAAAACCCGCGCGTGGCCAGCCTGATGGGAGTCAATCCGGACTCGGTGATCGCGATGACGTTCGCGATCGGAGCGGGCCTGGCCGCGGTGGCCGGCGTGATGATCGAGTCGACTTACCAGGTGGCCCACTTCTACATGGGGTTCATTCCGGGGCTGAAGGCCTTCACGGCCGCCGTGCTGGGCGGCATCGGCAACATCGCCGGCGCGATGGTGGGTGGCGTGCTGCTCGGACTGATCGAGGCGCTGGGCGCCGGCTATATCGGACAGCTGACCAACGGCATCTTCGGCAGCAACTACCAGGACGTGTTCGCCTTCATCGTGCTGTGCGCGGTGCTGATCCTGCGGCCCTCCGGCCTGCTGGGCGAGCGCGTGGCCGACCGGGCCTGAGGCGGCCGAGGATGGCGGCGGCTGCCACACGCCCCCCGCCCACGGACGGGCGAACGCCTGCACGGGTGCGCGGTGCGATGGCGGCGGTGGGCGCGGTGCTGATCGTGCTGCCCTGGGTGATCGGCACCTTCGGAGACTCCTGGATCCGTGCCCTGTGCTTCGTCGCGCTGTACGTGATGCTGGCGCTGGGGCTCAATATCGTGGTCGGCTTCGCCGGCCTGCTCGATCTGGGCTATATCGCCTTTTATGCGGTCGGCGCCTATACCTATGCCCTGCTCGCCTCGCCCCACCTGACCGAGCATTTCCCCGCGCTCGCGCACGCCTTCCCGTCCGGGTTGCATGTGCCGATCTGGATCGCTTTGCCGATCGGCGCCTCGCTGGCAGCCGCCTTCGGCATCCTGCTGGGTGCTCCGGTCCTGAAACTGCGCGGCGATTACCTGGCGATCGTCACGCTCGGGTTCGGCGAGATCATCCGGATCTTCCTGAACAATCTGAACGCGCCGCTGAATTTCACCAACGGCCCCTCGGGCATCACGCTGATCGATCCGGTCCGGATCGGGAGCATCGACCTGGCGCATCCGGGCACGGTGCTCGGGGTGCGCCTGTCCTCCCTGGTGCTGTACTACTACCTGCTGGTGGGGATGGCGCTGCTCGCGATCCTGGTGTGCGTGCGGCTGCAGGATTCGCGGCTGGG
The DNA here is from genome assembly GCA_035511515.1 of Burkholderiaceae bacterium. GTDB lineage: Bacteria > Pseudomonadota > Gammaproteobacteria > Burkholderiales > Burkholderiaceae_F > VBCK01. Next base: position 4,057 of record DATKFG010000081.1, read on the forward strand.
CCGCGCCTGGATGGCGATCCGCGAGGACGAGACGGCCGCGCGCGCGATGGGAATCAACGTTCGCAACGTCAAGCTGCTGGCCTTCTCGCTGGGCGCGACCTTCGGCGGCGTCGCGGGGGGTCTTTTCGCGGCGTTCCAGGGGTTCGTTTCGCCCGAGTCGTTTTCGCTGAACGAGTCGATCGTCGTGCTGTCGATGATCGTGCTGGGCGGGCTGGGACACGTTCCGGGCGTCGTGCTGGGCGCCGTGATGCTGGCGATGCTGCCCGAGGCGTTGCGGCACACGGCGGTGCCGCTGCAGCTCGCCGTGTTCGGGCGCGTGCTGATCGACGCCGAAGTGCTGCGGATGCTGCTGTATGGAACGGCGACCGTGGGGATCATGCTGTACCGGCCCAGGGGCCTGTGGCCGGCGCCCGAGCACGGCGTGCAGCGCGCGGTCGGCACGTCGCAACGGCCCGAGCCGGTGTCGCGCCATGGCTGAGTGCATCCTGCGGGCGAATGGCGTCAACAAGCGCTTTGGCGGCCTGCAGGCACTGTCGGATGTGCAGATCCAGATCGACCCGGGCGAGATCTACGGTCTGATCGGCCCGAACGGCGCCGGCAAGACCACCTTCTTCAACGTGCTCACGGGGCTGGCGAAGCCGGATTCGGGCACGTTCGAGTTGTGCGGAACCCCGTACTGGCCCGCTGAGGCGCATAAGGTCGCCCAACACGGCATCGCCCGCACGTTCCAGAACATCCGCCTGTTTCCCGACATGACCGCGCTGGAGAACGTGATGGTCGGGCGCCACGTGCGCACCCGGGCCAACGCGCTCGACGCGGTGCTGCGCACGCGGCGCGCCCGCACCGAGGAGGCCGCGATCCGCAGCCGGGCGCAGGAGCTGATCGACGACATGGGGATCGGGCGTTACGCCTGCTACCTGGCGCGCACGCTGCCCTACGGGGACCAGAGACGCCTGGAGATTGCGCGGGCGCTGGCCACCGAGCCGCGGCTGCTGGCGCTGGACGAACCCGCGGCCGGGATGAACGCGACCGAAAAGGCGGCGCTGCTGGAACTGCTGGCGCGGATCCGCGCGCGCGGCGTCACGATCCTGCTGATCGAGCACGACGTGAAGCTCGTGATGGGCCTGTGCGATCGCGTGACCGTGCTGGACTACGGAAAGGTGATCGCGGTGGGCTCGCCGGCTCAAGTGCAGCGCGATCCGGCCGTGATCGAAGCCTACCTGGGCCCGGCCCACCGGACGGTGCCGGCGCGGCAGGAACCGGCATGAACGCGCCAGCGCTGCGGGTTCGCGGACTGTGCGTGAGCTACGGCGCGATCGAAGCGGTCAAGTCGATCGAGCTCGAGGTGGGTGACGGCGAGCTGGTAGCGCTGATCGGCGCCAACGGAGCCGGCAAGACCAGCTCGCTGAAGGCGATCGCGGGCCTGCTGCCGTGGAGTGGAAGCGTCGAGGTGTTCGGCCGGGAGATTCACGGCGCCCCCGCCCATCGGCTGCTCGGGCAGGGCCTTGCGCTGGTGCCGGAGGGGCGCGGACTGTTCGCCCGGATGACGGTCGCGGAAAACCTCCAGATGGGCGCATTCACGCGCCGCGACGCCCAGGTTTTCGAGGATTTCGACAAGATGTACGAGCGCTTCCCGCGCCTGAAGGAACGCTCGCGCCAGCTGGCCGGCACGTTGTCGGGCGGCGAGCAGCAGATGCTGGCGATGGCGCGCGCGCTGATGTCCAGGCCCAGGTTGCTGCTGCTGGACGAGCCCTCGATGGGCCTGTCGCCGATTCTGGTCGAGCGCATCTTCGAGGTCATCCGCGATGTCTCGCAGCGCGGCATCTCGATCCTGCTGGTCGAGCAGAACGCGCGCCTGGCGCTGGAGATCGCGCACCGCGGCTACGTGATGGACTCGGGACAGGTCACCCTGTCAGGGGCCGCGGCCAGCCTGCTGCACGATGCGCGCGTGCGCGAGGCCTACCTGGGCGAGTCCTCGTAGAGGCGCCTGGGCGCCGTCAGAACGAATAACCGACCGAGGCCACGATCGTCTGCGGATCGAAGTTGACCCGGTTGCTGCGGCGGATGACGCCATCCGTGTTGGTTGTCAGCTTGGACTCGACTTGAGCCGCCGAAAACGACGCGACCAAGTGCCAATGCTGCAGCACCCGGTAGTACAGCCCGAGGGTGCCCGCCGGACCGATCGAGTTGTTCAGCGAAATCGAGGTGGGGCCTCCGAGCGCCGCCTGACCGTTGGCGTTGACCTTGCGATCGTAGAAGTGGGTGAAATTGATGCCGGCCCCCACGAAAGGCCGCAACGCCGCCGACTCTTCGCCGAACATGTATTCGAGCAGCACGCTGGGGGATAGCCATTTGACGGTTCCGACCGTCTGCCCGTTCCAGGGCACCGAGCCGAGCTTGGCCGGGCCCTTGCCGATCGTGTCGCTGGTCGGCGGCACGCCGGCCGTGAGCTCGAGCTCGAAATGCGGGCTCAGGCGGCGCACGTACGCCAGATAGACCGTCTGCAGGTTGCCCACGTCGGCGGTCACGCCCTTCGGCGTGAAGGGCCCCTGAATGTCGTCGGCGGCCGTGTGGTAGAAGACCGCGTACAAGCCGACGCGCACGTCGTTGCTGTCTTGTGCCGACGCATCCGCCGATCCGGTGAAAAGGGCCAGCGCCGTACAGAGCGAGGCGATCGTTGTTGTGGTTTTCATGATCGGAGCCTCTCCCCTCAGAAATTCCTGAAATACCCGGCTGCCGCCACGGTGCAAAACGGCGCAACCAGCGTGTGATACTGGGCGATCGCGTTCTGGGGACCCACCGCAGTCTCCAGCGCCAGGAGGGTGCCGCTGAAAGCTGTCTGCAGGGGCACGAACGGCAGCGGGGAGTCCGACGCGTTCGCGGTCGTCAGGTCCACGTCCAGCACCGTGATCACCCCGGGCGGGAACGCCTGCCACAGCCCCTGCATGATCTTCGTGTTCGTGAAGAACACGGTCGGATCTTCGCCGCCACCGCACATCAGGATGGGCGCTGTCGTCGGGGCCCAGCCGCGCAGGTCGTTCATCTTGGTGTCCATCCGGAGCGCGTTCTGCGGATTGACGGGCGGCAGTAGGGTCGTTTGCATCGGGAAGGCGCCGTCCGGATTGACCAGCGCATCGCAGACCGCGGCGGCCCGCGCGCTGTTCTTGAGCAGATTGCTCGTGCCGAAGCCAACCGCGAACACCTGCGCCTGCCCCGCCGTGATGCCCGGCTCAGTCGCGGGCGTCGGAGGCGTGAAACCCAGAAAGAAGGTGTCGTTGCAGGTACCGGTCGGGGGCGTGCTGTTGAACAGCGCCGTCAGGGGCAGCTTGCCTTCCTGCACCAGCGTCGGGAACCCCACTCCGGGCTCCAGGCTGTCGAACCCGGTCGCGTAGGCCGACTCGACCAGGTCCGACGTGGTCCGGTACAGGTTCTGGTAGGCGTGCTGGAAGCTCGAAACCAGCAGCGGCGAAAACTCGGTCGAACCGATGTTGACGTTGCCGAAGAAGATCGCGTCGAAGGTCGCGGCCAGCGCGTACGGGCCCGACATCGGCGCCGAGGCGGTCACCGTCATGCCGGCCGTCTGCATCGCGCGATGCGTGGCCATCGCGACGTGCCCACCTTGCGAATAGCCGGTGATGAAGAGCTTGCCGCTGTCCACCGTTCCGGCCGCCTGAATCTTGCCCAGCGCCGAGCGCGCGGCGGTCAAGGCATTGATCATGTCCTTGGACTGCTGATCGGCGATCAGGAACGGGTGATACGGCAGGGGCGAGACGTCATAGCCGGCATAGTTGGGCGCCACCACGATGTAGCCCTGGGCGGCGAACACCGCGGCGATCAGCGCGTTCTCGTTGGCCGCTTCGTTGTTCGGATTGGTCGGGTCGGCGATGTTGTAGGAGCGGGTCGACGCGGTGCCGTGTGCGTACAGCACGATCGGCCGCTTGCCCGTGCACACGCCCGGCAGTCCGGTCGGAACCATCAGCGCGCCCGAGGCATTGGTCGGCTCGCCAGTCGCCCCGACCGTGTAGTACTGGATGTAATGAAAATCGACGCCGCACACCGGCAGCAGGGCCGACGCCGTCAGCAGTTGCAGCAGCGAGTGGGCCGAGGCGCTCACTTGCGCCTGCGCCGTCAGGTTGGCGGCGAAATCCGCCGCGGTGACGGAGGCCACGCGGAACGGCGGGTTGTAGAGCAGAACTCCCGCCGTGCCGCTGGTATTGGCCGATTCCGACTTCGTCGAAGCGCCGCCGCCGCCGCATCCTGCCATTGCCAAGGCGGCACCGATGGCCAGCGCGGCCAGGACCACGCTCTTTTTGCTGCGCATTGTGATCTCCTTGTGCGACCGCAGGCGAATCCGGCCTGCGGGCCTTGCTGAGCGGGTCGCGTCCCGATCGTGGGGTCGGGTTTTGAGTGGGGCCGATTCTGCCACGTACGGATCGATTGCGCCCACGTGTTGTATCGAAGCACACGCGCGGCGCCGCAATGCAGCAGCGGTGTAGTGGTTACCGGGCTTTACGGTTTCGTCAGCACAGCGGTCAGGGCCTGATCGAGCAGCTCGACCATTCGGTCGATCGCGTCCGATTCGATGTTCAGCGCCGGCATCAAGCGAAGCAACTGGGGACGCGGAGCGTTCACCAGCAGTCCCTCGGGGGCAAGCTCGCGCGCGCAATCGACCACCTGCGCTGCGCACGGCCGACCCAGGTCGACCGCCCGCAGCAGGCCGCGCCCGTGCTCGCCGGGCAGGCGGTGGCGCGCGACGAGCTCGTTCAAGCGGCGCACGAGCTGCTGCTCGCGCATCCGCACGCCCTCCAGGAACGCCGGCTGCGAGACGCGATCGATCACGGCCGAGCCGACCGCCGCCATCAGCGGGTTGCCGCAATAGGTGCCGCCCTGGTCGCCGTGCGCGAAGCACGCTGCCCGCTCGCTCGCCAGCAGCGCGGACAACGGGACGCCGCCCCCCAGCCCCTTGCCCAGCGTCATGATGTCGGGCCGCACCGGCGCGTGCTCGCAGGCGAACAGGCGCCCGGTGCGCCCGATCCCGGTTTGCACCTCGTCCAGGATCAGCAGCAGCCCGTGCTCGTCGCACAGCCGGCGCAGCGCGCGCAGGAATCCGTCCTCGGCCATCACGACGCCGGCCTCGCCCTGGATCGGCTCGACCATGATCGCGACGGTTTCCGGCCCGATCGCGCGCCGCACCGATTCCTCGTCGTTCAGTTGCGCCTTCGGAAATCCGGGCACCTTCGGTTCGAACAGCCGATCCCAGCCGGGCTTGCCCGATGCAGCCATCGTCGCCAGCGTTCGCCCGTGGAAGGCGTCGGCGAACGTGACGATCTGCCAGGCGCCGCCCTTGTGCAGCGAGCCCCACTTGCGCGCGAGCTTGATCGCGCCCTCATTGGCTTCGGCGCCGCTGCTGGCCAGGAAAACACGATCGAGGCCGGACAGTCGCGTCAGGCGCTCCGCCAGCCCGATGGCGGCATCGTTGTAGAACGCCGCGCTCGGGCTGACCAGCCGCTTGGCCTGGGCCACGATCGTCTTGACGATTTCGGGCGGGCAGTGCCCGAGGCTGTTCACGGCCCAGCCCTGAACGAAATCCAGGTAGCGCTTGCCGCGGTGATCGATCAGCCACGAGCCCTTGCCCTCGACAAACACCACCGACGGCCGCGCCGCGATCTCCATCAGCACGCCGGTTTCAAAGGAGCCGATTTTCAATCTCAATCCTTTATGACGTCCGCCTTGGACGTGAACGCATCGGCCATGAACTGATCCTCGGGCAGCCCGCACAGGTGGGTGAAGTCCCGCCGCGCGGCCTCGACCATGGCGGGCGCGCCGCAGGCGTACACGTCGTATTGCGACAGGTCCGGCAGGTCCTGCATCACGGCCTGGTGCACGAACCCGGTCCGTCCGGTCCAGGCATCTTCCGCCAGCGCGTCCGACAGCACCGGAACGTAACGGAAGTTGGGCTGCTCGGCGCCCCACCGCTCCGGCAGCTCGTTCATGTACAGATCGCGCCGCGCGCGCGCGCCCCAGTACAGCACCACGGTGCGCGTCCGCCGCGACTGCGTCGGATCGTCGTGGTTCAACCGCAGGTGGAAGATCGTTTCGGCGATGGCCTTGATCGGCGCAAAGCCGGTTCCACTGGCCAGCAGCACGATCGGCCGCTCGCTGTCGGTGCGCAGGAAAAACGTCCCCAGCGGCCCTTCCAGCCGCAGAATGTCGCGTTCCTTGATCGGCTTGGCCGCGGCGCCGAACAGCGCATCGGTGAATACGCCGCCCGGCATGTGCCGCACGTGGATGCTGATCGGCTCGTCCGCATGCGGTGCGGTGGCGATCGAATAGGATCGGCGCGCGCCGTTGCCCAGCGCGAATTCCAGGAACTGGCCGGCCTGGTATTGCAGCCGCTCCGAAGCGGGCAGCTGCAACGTGACGATCACCACGTCGGTCGCGGCCCGCTCCAGGTGGGTGATCCGGCACGGCATCTTGCGCGCGGGAAATTCGCCGTAGCCGGGAATCTCGCGCACCTCGATCTCCAGGTCCGATCGCGCCTGCGCGCAGCAAAGCAGCGCCATGCCGGCGGTGTGCTCCTCGTGGCTCAACGCGGGCGCGGCGTGCCAGCCCTGCTCCAGCTCGCCGGACAGGACCTTGGCCTTGCAGGAGCCGCACGCGCCGTCCTTGCAGCCGAATGGCAGTCCGACCCCGGAACGCAGCGCCGCATCCAGGATATTGTCGGTAGCCTCGGCCGTGAATTGCCGGCCCGACGGACGAACCGATACTTTGAACGCCATAGAATTCCGTGATGCAGACAAAAACGCCCGCCTTCGCCCTGCGGGCTACGGCTGGCAAGCTCGCCGTAGCCTCTACTACGAAGGCAGGCTCGCCCGCCGTAGCCCGCAGGGCGAAGGCGGGCAGGCCACGCCTGCTGGTCGTCGGATGCGGGGGCGTCGGACTGGGAATTGTCGCACGGCTGAACCGGCGCTTCCGGATCCTCGCGACCACGACCTCGCCAGACGGATGCCGGGTGCTGCGCGAAGCCGGCGCGGTACCGATCGTGCTCGACCTGGACCGTTGGCCCGCGGCGCGGCTCGCGGGCCTGGCTTCGCGCGTGATCTACCTGGTGCCACCGCCGTCGCAAGGTTCAGGCGATCCCCGCGCCGCGCGCCTGCTCAGGACGTTGCGCAAGCCGCCCGCGCGCCTCGTCTACATCAGCACCACCGGCGTATACGGCGACAAGCGGGGCGCATGGATCGATGAAACAGCGCAACCGGACCCCATCACCGAGCGTGCGAGCCGGCGCCTCGACGCCGAGCGGCGCACGCGCGCTGCGCCCTGGCACGCCTCGGTGCTCAGGGTTCCCGGCATCTACGGTCCAGGGCGCCTGCCGACCGAGCGCTTGAAGCGCGCCGGTCCGGCCCCGGTTGCGGCGGAAGACGTGCTGACCAACCACATTCACATCGACGATCTGGCGCGCATCTGCATCGCGAGCCTGTTACACGCTGCGCCGCGCCGCATCTACAACGCGGTGGACGATTCCTGCCTGTACCTGGGCGAGTACCTGGACCTGGTGGCCGACCGCTTCGGCCTGCCACGCGCGCCGCGCCTGCCGCGCGAGGCGCTGCGCCAGGCCGTATCCGCGATGCAATTCTCGTTCTTCCAGGAGTCGCGCCGCCTCGGCAACCGCCGCATCAAGAACGAGTTGCGGGTGCGCCTGCAGTATCCGACGGTGCGCGATGGCCTGATGGCCGCCCCCGAGGCGCAGTAGTCCGCTACCACCCGCGCCCGGCGCGCGTTGGCGAAAATTGCAGCCCCGGCCCGAGCCGGGATTGCCTCAGGAGGATCTCATGCCAGCCAAGCGCATCTTGATGCTTTGCGGTGATTTCGGCGAAGACTATGAAACGATGGTGCCGTTTCAGGCGCTGCAGGCCGTCGGACATACGGTGCATGCGGTGTGCCCGGGCAAGGCGGCGGGCGACAAAATCGCCACCGCGGTGCACGATTTCGAAGGAGAGCAGACGTACAGCGAAAAGCGCGGGCACAATTTCGCGCTGAACGCCACGTTCGCGGAGATACGGCCCGAGAGCTACGACGCGCTGGTCATACCGGGCGGGCGTGCTCCCGAGTACCTCAGGCTGAATCTGAGCGTGCTGGACTGCGTGCGGCACTTCGTCAAGGCCGGCAAACCCTTGGCCGTCATCTGCCACGGCGCTCAGATCCTGGCCGCGGCGCGCGTGATCGAGGGCCGGCGCGTGTCGGCCTATCCGGCCTGCCGCCCCGAAGTCGAGCTCGCCGGCGCCACCTACGCCGACATTGCGATCGACGCGGCGGTGACGGACGGCAACCTGGTCACGGCTCCGGCCTGGCCGGCGCATCCGGCCTGGATAGGCCAGTTCCTGCAGTTGCTGGGGACTCGTATCATGCTTTGAGAGCCGAGTCGGCCAGTTCGCAACCGGGAGGGCAAGACCATGTGTAGCGTGTTCGTAAACGCGGACCCCGAGTTGTACTCGCCCTACACACGGTCGATCCGCTTGCACGGGGTCTCGACCAGCCTGCGGCTGGAGCGGATGTTCTGGGACGTGCTGGCCGAGATCGGCGCCCGCGATGGCATGAGCGTTCCGCAGCTGGTCGGCAAGCTGCACGACGAGCTGGTGGCCGCCGGCGCCGACCTGGGTAATTTCGCATCATTCCTGCGCGTGTGCTGCCTGCGCTACCTGTCTTTGCAGGCGGCGGGGGTCATTTCGACCGACCGCTCGACTCCGATCCGCTCGCTGCAGGCGCTGCCTGACCGCTCGCAGGCGGTGCCTGACACGCGTGCACGTGCCGTCCATCTGAATATGAGGTAACGGGAACGCGCGATCGCCACTTGAACTGTCCTTTAGTCATGGGGCAGCATCTGCGTGCTCTGATGGAGGCAGGTAGAAGGAGAGCCACGCATGCCCCTCGTCCACCGATTGTCCGGACCGAAATTCGCTACCAACGAAGGCGGCCCCCGACTACGCCCCAGCCCTGCGACGGTGGCGGGGCTGTCCCGACCACCCCAGCCTGCGGCCGAGGCGGGCGGGCGCGTCAATTGCCGATTGTGCGCAACCCGGGCGCCCGTCTTCGACCTGTCGATGCCGTGCTGCCTGGACCGATACGAATCCCTGTTCGGGTCGGTCAATGAGCATCGCAGCATGTTCGCGCATGCGCTGACAGCCGCGCTGTACGGGGACTACCTGCCGGCGCGCCGGCTGGTGGAGTCTTACCGGCGGGTGTTCGGCGCGATGGCGGCCGTCGAGCTCAAGCGGATACTGTGGCAATCGATCGCCGAGGCCCAAGTCCGCCCTTCTTCGCAGCCGGCCTGCGTGGCGTCCGGCCAGGCCGATCACGCCGCCTGAGTTCCGGCCGGCCCCCACCCTCTCCCCTCTCCCGCTGCGCGGGCGAGGGGCGACCGATCACCTCAGATCTGAAGTCGTTCCAAAGGCACCGTGTATCGCCCCTCGCCCGCGCAGCGGGAGAGGGGAGGGGGTGAGGGCTCGTCCTTAGAGCGAAGGCGCCTTAAGGGTGCGCGGCGGTCTTCCAGCGCTGAATCGCTTCCAGCGTGTTTTCGACGTGCCCGTCCGGGCTCATGCTGGCAAACGCGTAGATCACTTTCCCGTCGGGGGTGATCACGTAGGAAATCCGGTCCGCAACGTCCGCCCGGCCCGCCATCACCGCGTCGTACTGCTTCATCACGCGGCCGCCCAGATCGGCCGCGACCGCGAATTTGTTGCGGCACTCCAGCACCGAGAACTTCTTCAGCGTGTCGATGTCGTCGTTCGACATGCCGACCACCGTGGCGCCCAGGGACGCGAAACGATCGGTCGCGTCCGAAAAGTTGTGCGCCTCGGTGGTACAGCCCTTGGTGAACGCCTTCGGATAGAAATACAGCACGACTGGCCCCTTTTTCAGCGCATCGGCCAGGCTGAACGTGAATTCGCTGCCGCCCAGGGCAGCCTGCGTCGTGAAATCGGGGGCACTGGCGCCGACGGGCAACGCGGCCAGCGCGCCACCCAGGCCGAAGCCGGTGGCGGCGACTCCAACAAGGACGATCAGTGATCTGCGAAACATCGGCTCCCTCCGTTGATTGGTCCGGCCGGCGCCCGGTGCGACGGCAGTTCTTAAGATGCAAACCGCAAGGACGCGGATATTATTCCGATTCGCACCCGCCGACGCCCGCGCGCGCCGTAGGGGTGCGCCTCAAGTTGGTTCGATTCCGGCCGATTCCATTAAGGGGCGGATTGGACATCGCCGGATTGGACACACGCTGCGAGACGGAAATGGGAGCACGCGACCGAGCATATTTCGAGCTGACGCTGAAGGGTTCGGAGGAACTCGCCCAGAGAACGTACCGCCTGGACGCCAAGATCCGCAACATCTTGTTCCTGATCCAGAAGGGTTACGCGACGGTCGAGGGAATCCTGGAGAACTCGATCTTTCCGCGCGATGAAGTGGTGGAACGCCTGCGCGACCTGCTGCGTGGCCATTTCGTGACGCTTCACGGCGAAAAGTTGTCGGCCACGACGATCCAGGAAAAGCCCGATACCAGGACCTACGGCCCGACGACTTCGATTGAATCGAACGACGCCCCGCCTGCGCCCGACACAGAGCCGGCGGTGCAGCAGTCGACCTTCTACTTCGGCGGGCTCTGAGCCCCGCCGTTTCTTCGCAACCCGCGCCTCAGTTGCTCGATACCGTCGCGGCGGCCTCGTACCAGCTGCCGCCCAGCGCCCGGTAGACCGAGATGAGCGAAGTTCCGGCGTCGGTCTGCGCCTGGGCCAGGCCTTCGCGGTCGCTCAGCAGCTGGCGCTCAGCATCCAGGACGGTCAGGAAATCGGTCACCCCGGCCTCGAAGCGCGTCCGCGCCAGCTTGGCGGCCTGCTCCGAGGCACGCGCGGCCTTGAACAGGCTCTCGGCGCGCCTCTGGTTGCGATCGAAGCTGATCAAGGCGCCTTCGGTTTCTTCCAGCGCAATCAGCACCGTTTTTTCGTACTGCGCCAACGCGGCATCGGTCCTGGCCTCGTTCTGACGGATGCGCGAGCGGATCCGCCCGAAATCGAGCACGTTCCAGCTGATCGCGCCGCCCAGGTTGTAGTAGTAAGCCGCCGCTGTACCCAGGCTGCCGGGGTTCAGTGCGTTCAATCCCAGCAGCCCGCTGATCGAGACGCTGGGGAACAGATCCGCCTTCGAGGCGCCGATGTCGGCGGTGGCCGCGGCGAGCTGGCGCTCCGCGATGCGGATATCGGGCCGGCGCCTGAGCAGCGCGGCCGGCGAGCCAACGCCGTCGACCGGCTGGATGCCCGGCAGCGGCTGGATCTCGCTCGCCAACGTGGCCAGCTCAGTCGGAGGCCGCCCGGTCAGAACCGCCAGGCGGAAGCGCGACAGCTCGATGCCGGCCTCCAGCAGCGGAATCACGGCGCGCGTGCTTTCGACCTGGGACTGGGCGCGCGTGGTGTCCAGCTCGGTCCCACGCCCGGCATCCAGCCGCGCCTGCACCAGGTCCAGATTGGCCTGCTGGTTCTGCAGCGACTCGTGCGCGATCTGCAGGCGCAGCTGCTGGCCGCGCAGCTCGAAGTAGTTGCGCGCCACTTCGGCCGTGACGCTGACCTGCGCGGCGGCAATACCGGCCTGCGCGGCCGACACCGATGCAGCAGCCGACTCCGACGCCCTGGAATAGCGCCCGAACAGGGGCAGCTCCCAGCTCGCGTTGAACGAGGTGTCGTAATCGTCCAGGGTCCGGTTCTTGCGGCTGACCCCGGGCGCCAACGACTGCGGGATGATCTCGCGCGTACCGCTGGCGCTGGCGCCGACCAGCGGGTAGGCTTCCGCGTCCACGCCGAGCTTGATCGCCCGCGCCGCCTGCAGATTGGCCACCGCGATCCGGATGTCGTGATTGGCCTTCAGCGCGTCTTCGACCAGCTGGTTCAGCACCGGATCGTCGAAGCGCCGCCAGAACTCGCGCGGCGGCTCGCTCAGGTGATCCCCGCTGGCGTTCTCGAAGTCCGCCGCCAGTGGCATCTGCGGCTGACGGTAGTTCGGCCCGAGCGCGCAGCCGGCCACAATCGATGTCAGCAGCAACGCGGCCAGAAGCGGCCGTTGCACAAGGCCCCTCGCGGGACGTCTCACGGAACTGAACCGGATATCAGTCGTCATCGCGCCGCCCCCGTGGCTGCATTCCGAGCGCCGCAGCGCCCAGGCCGGCCCCCGCCTGCGGCCGTGATCTGACCGCGGCCGACGCCTTGAGCGCCAGGGTCCGCAGCAGCGTGTAAAACACCGGCGTCAGGAAGATCCCGAACGAGGTCACGCCCAGCATCCCGGCGAACACCGCGATACCCATCGCACGGCGCATTTCCGAGCCGGCGCCCGTGCCCAGGATCAGCGGGACCACGCCGGCGCAGAAGGCCACCGAGGTCATCAGAATCGGGCGCAGCCTCATCCGGCACGCGTGCAGCACCGCCTCGAGCATCGGCTCGCCGCGCGCTTCCAGGTCGCGCGCGAACTCCACGATCAGGATCGCGTTCTTGCAGGCCAGGCCCACCAGCACCACGAACGCGATCTGCGTAAAGATGTTGTTGTCGGCGGGAATTCCGAAAAAGCCGCTCAGCCAGACCCCGGTGATCGCGCTGAAAATACACATCGGAACGATCAGCACGATCGCCAGCGGCAGCGTCCAGCTCTCGTAGTTGGCCGCCAGCACCAGGAACACCAGCAGCACGCACAGCGGGAAGATGAACACCATCGTGTTGCCCGCGATCTTTTCCTGGTAGACCAGCTCGGTCCAGTCGTAGCCGATCCCGCGCGGCAGGCTCGCCTTCAGCACGTGCTCGATTTCGGCCTGCGCCTGCCCGGAGCTGTAGCCAGGCTTGGGCGCGCCGTTGATGTCGGCCGAATAGAACCCGTTGTGGCGCGTGACGCTGACCGGCCCGAAGGTCGGCTGGATCCTCATCACCGCGCCCAGCGGCACCATTTCTCCGCGACTGTTGCGCGCCTTCAGCTGAGTGATCGAATCGGCGTTGGCGCGGTACGGCGCGTCCGCCTGCACGATCACCTGGTAGGTCTTGCCGAAGCGGTTGAAGTCGTTCACGTACAGGGACCCCAGATACAGCTGCATCGTGTCGTAGATGTCGGTCAGGTTCATCCCCATCTGCTTGACACGGGTGCGATCGATGTCGGCGTACAGCTGCGGCACGTTGATCTGGTAGTTGGAATACACCTGGGTCAGGATCGAATGCGGGTTGCCGTACACCCGGCCCAGCGTTCCGCCGACCGCCCCGGCCAGCGCCTGCTCTCCGAGCGAGTTGCGGTCGAGCAGCTGCAGCTTGAATCCGCCCGCCTGGCCGATGCCAGACACGGGCGGCGGCGACAGCACGAAAATGAATGCGTCCTTGATGACGCTGGCCCGCTTGTTGATCTCGCCCGCGATCGCATCGGCGCTCAGCGCCGGTTTGGTCCGCTTCTCGAAGTCGTTCAACGGGAAAAACACGATACCGGCGTCGGTCAGATTCGAAAAACCGTTGATCGACAGGCCGGGAAAGGCGACCGAATCGTGCACGCCGGGCACCTGCTGGCCGATGTCGCTCAGTTTGCGGATCACCTCGGTGGTCCGGTCCAGCGACGAACCCTCGGGCAGCTGCGCGATACCGATCAGGTACTGCTTGTCCTGCTGCGGCACGAAGCCGGGCGGCACCTTCCAGAACAACAGCAGCGTCAAGCCGATCAACAGCGCGTAGACCCCCAGTATCCGGGCCTTGTGGCCCAGGATGACGGTCACGCCCCGGCCGTAGCCATCCGAGGAGCGCTTGAAGAAGCGGTTAAAGCGCCTGAAGAAGCCTCCCAGCACGCGCTCCATCGCGCGCATCACCACGTCCTTGGGCTCATCGCGGCCCTTGAGCAGGATGGACGCCAGCGCCGGCGACAGCGTGAGCGAGTTGAAGGCGGAAATCACCGTCGAGATCGCGATCGTCACCGCGAACTGCCGATAGAACTGTCCCGACAGGCCCGACACGAACGACAGCGGCACGAACACCGCGCACAGCACCAGCGCGATCGCGATGATGGGGCCGCTGACTTCCTGCATCGCGCGCACCGTGGCGTCGTGGGGCGACAGCCCTGCCTCGATGTTGCGCTCGACGTTTTCGACCACGACGATCGCATCGTCGACCACGATCCCGATCGCCAGCACCAGGCCGAACAGCGTCAGCGTGTTGATCGAAAAGCCCAGGGCCAGCAGAACCGCGAAAGTTCCAACCACCGCCACCGGAACCGCCAGCAGCGGGATGATCGAAGCGCGCCAGGTCTGCAGGAATATGATCACCACCAACGCCACCAGCAGGATGGCATAGCTCAGCGTCTTGATCACCTCGCTGATCGAGGTCCTGACAAACTGCGTGGGGTCGTAGACGATCTGGTAGTCGACGCCCTGCGGGAAATCCGCCTTCAGCCGCTCCATCGTCGAGCGCACGTCGCTGGAAAGCGCCAGCGCGTTGGACTCGGGCGCCTGGAAGATCCCGATCGCCACCGCCTCCTTGTTGTTCAGCAGGCTGCGCAGCGCATACGTGCCGGCGCTGAGCTCGACCCGCCCCAGATCGCGGATCCGGATCACCGACACGTCGGTCGGGTCGGCCCGCACGATGATGTCGCCGAACTCCTCTTCGGTCTTCAGGCGTCCCTTGGTGTTGACCGACATCGTGAACACGGTGCCGGGCGGGCTGGGCGCGGCGCCGACCACCCCGGCAGCCACCTGGGCGTTCTGTTCGCGGATCGCCGTTACGACCTCGCTGGTGGCCACGCCGCGCGCGGCCAGCTTGTTCGGGTCCAGCCAGATGCGCATCGCGTAATCGCCCTCGCCGAACACCAGCACCGACCCCATGCCCGGGATCCGCAGCAGCGGATCACGCACGTACAGCTGCGCGTAGTTGCGCAGGTACAGCGCGTCGTAGCGGTTGTCGGGCGACACCATGTGCACGACCATCGTCAGCGTGGGCGAGCTCTTCTCGGTGGTCACGCCGATCTGGCGCACCACATCCGGCAGGCGCGGCAGCGCGCGGTTGATCCGGTTTTGCACCTCCGATTCGGCCGCGATCGGGTCGGTGCCGATGCGGAACGTGCACGTCAGCGTCATCGATCCGTCGGAGGTCGCCTGGCTGTCGTAATACAGCAGGTTGTCCACGCCGTTGATCTGCTCCTCCAGCGGCGTGGCCACCGTCTCGGCGATCACGCGCGGGTTGGCGCCCGGAAACTGGGCCCGCACCACGACCTGCGGGGGAGTCACCTCCGGGTACTCGGAGATCGGCAGCTTGAACAGCGAGATCAGTCCGACCAGAAACACGATGATCGACAGCACCGCGGCAAAGCGCGGCCGGTCGATGAAAAAATGGGAAACGTCCATCGCGAGCTTCCTATCCTTGGGCCGCCGCCGAGTCCGGCTTCTTGATCGGCATGCCCCGATCATCGATCGGCAGCTTCTCGGGCGTGACCGGCTGGCCCGGGCGGACCCGCTGCAGGCCGTCGACCACGACCAGGTCGCCGGGAAACACGCCGCCGGTGACCACGCGCATGCCATCGACCAGCGGCCCCAGCGTGACCTCGCGGAACTGCGCCGTGTTGTTCTGCCCCACCACCAGCACGAAACGTTTGGTCTGATCGGTCCCGATCGCCTGCTCCGGCGTCAGCACTGCCGTGTAGGTGCCGCTGCCCAACAGCCGGATGCGCGCGAACAGTCCCGGCGTGAAGCGCCGGTCGGTGTTGTCGAACACCGCGCGCGTGCGCATTGCACCGGTCTGGGGATTGAGCTGGTTGTCGACGAAATTCAATTCGCCCCGGTGCGGAAAGCCCTGCTCGTCGGCCAGCCCCATCAGGACCGGGTTCGGGTGCGACTGCGAGCCGGCTTTGGCCGACTTGGCGTATCTCAAATACGCATCCTCGCCCGCGTCGAAATACGCGTAGACCTTGTCCTGCGACACGATCGAGGTAAGCACCGGACTGCCCACATTGACCAGGTTGCCCGCGGTTACGTTGGCGCGCGAGACACGCCCCGCGATGGGGGCGCGAATTTCGGTGTAGCCCACGTTCAGTTGAGCGGTCTGCACCGCCGCTTCGGCGGCCTGCACGTTGGCGGTCGCGTTGCGCGTGCCGGACGTCAACTGGTCGTATTCCTGCTGCGAGATCGCCTTGACATCGATCAGCTTGTGGGCGCGCGCCTCGTCGAGGATCGCCAGCTCGACCTGGGTCTGGGCGGCGGCGAGTTGCGCGCGCGCCCGGGCCAGCTCGGCCAGGTACGGGTCCGGATCGATCGTGAACAGCAGATCGCCCTGCCGGACCTCCTGTCCGTCGTTGAAGTGAACCTTCTTGATGTAGCCGGTCACGCGCGGCCGAACGTCGACCGATTGCGGCGCCTCCAGGCGCCCGGTGAAGTCGTCGGATTCCTGCACCTGGCGCTTGACAGCGGGCGCCACCGACACGGTCGGCGGGCCGAAGCCCCCCGGCGGCGGGGTATCCGCCCTGGACTGGCAGCCCGCAAGAGCGATCGAGCCGGCCACGATGAGCCCGCCGAGCAGCGCGCCAGTGCGCAGTCCATCGACTGCCGGGATACGCGATGAAAGTAAAGCGTTTGCCATGATTCGATCCTGAATCGGTTTGACCACAACTTTGCGTGCGCAAGCCGCCGAATTATCCGCGTCCCGCGCGATCCCTTGTATCAAAAACAACGAGGACTTTTTGTCTGTCGAAATGCGAGACTTCGCGCCGCCCGCAACTGCGGAGGTCGGCTCCGATGTGTGACCCTCTTCACCTGCTTCCAACATCCCGACGGCAACCCCGCGGACAAGATACAACCGGGATCCAGCCAAGATCACACTTGTGACCAAACATCACCTACGTGACCACCTCTTCATCTGCTTGTAGCATTCCAACGGAGATTTGGTATACAAAATAGAGCTAATATCCGAACGAGATCACGTACGAAATCGTACTAGGGGCCGGGTTCGCCACAAGGAGTGCGTTGCGGGTCACCTGGTTTCCTTCAGTAACCACTTTGGGTTCGACACCTTTAGCGGAGTCGGCGATGGCCACACTCAAACGAAAAAACTCCCTCGATGCAGACAACTGCCCGATCCGGGACGTGCTGGATCGGGTCGGTGACCGCTGGAGCATGCTGCTGTTGTGCACGCTGGCCAAGAACGGCACGTTGCGGTTCAGCGCGTTGAAGGTCCAGATCGGGGACATATCGCAGCGGATGTTGGCGCAGACGCTGCGCCGGCTTGAGCAGGACGGCTTCCTGACCCGCACGGTGTACCCCACGAACCCGCCACGCGTCGAGTACGCGTTGACGCCATTGGGCAAATCGCTGCTCGAGCCGGTGTGGGAACTGGTGCGCTGGGCCAAGCAGAATCACCGGCGCGTGCTGGATGCGCGCAAGCACTACGTGCCGCCGCTGCGCCAGCAGGCGCTGTAGCAGGCCCCGGCCTGCTACAGCGCCTGCTGGCGCAGCGGCCTGCGTAGCCTTGGCGAAGCACGCCGGGGCAGTACAGCAAATGCTGGCCCCCGGCCTGCGTAGCCTTTGCGAAGCTGGCCGATCGGCGGATGCGCCCTTGATCTCGATTCGCTAAGTTTCGGGCGTCGCAATTGGGGCATCCGAAAGGGGCATACGGTTATGGAGCAGCTTGGTCAAAACCTGGACATCACGCCGCTTAAGGCGCTTTCCGATTCGATCGCATCCACGGTCGAAAAGGTCGGCCGGTCCACGGTCGCGGTGCGGGGGCGCGGGCGCCACGCGCTGGGCTGCGCGGTGGTGTGGCGCGATGGCATCCTGGTCACCGCCGCCCATGTGTTCGGCCGGGCTCCGGCCACGGCATCGATCGTCACGGCGCACCGAGGCGGCGCCGATCTCGCGCTGATCGGCACCGATGCGCCCACCGATCTGGCCGTTTTCCGGCTGCCCGGCAACGAGCTGCCGGCGGTCGAGGTGGCCTCATGCGCTGGTGCCCGCGCAGGGGAGCTGGCGATCCAGGTCGGCCGCTCGCAGGCCGGCGAGCTCACGGCCAGCGTGTCGGTCATCAATCGGGTAGCCGGCCCCTGGCAAACGTGGTTGGGTGGCCACATGGATCGGATGATCCGGCTCGACTCCGGCGTGCACGAGGGCCTGTCCGGCGCGGCGGTGGCCGACGCCAGCGGCCGCGTGATCGGAATGGCCACGTCGGCCCTGTCGCGCGCGTACGGCATCGTGGTTCCCGAATCGACGATCGGCCGGGTCCTCGACGAGCTGCTGGCCAAAGGGCACGTGGCCCGCGCCTTCCTCGGCATCGGCGCGCAGCCGGTGGCCGTCTCCGGCGCCAGGGCCGGCGCAGCGGCGGGCGGTGACGGCTCCGGTTTGTTGATCACCTCGCTGCTGCCCGACGGGCCCGCCGCTCAAGGCGGGCTCCTCGTGGGCGATATCGTGGTCGACGTGGCCGACCATCAGGCCTCGAGCGTGCCCGAATTGCGCGATGCGCTCGCCGGCAACATCGGAAGGAGCGTGCGCGTCTCGCTGATCCGCGGCGGCGCGCCGGCCCAGGCCCAGGTAACCGTCGGCCAATGGCCCACCGAGGCGCGTGCCGGCTGATCGGAGTCGAATGCAGGTTCCGGTTCGGGCGGCCCTGGTTTCGAATTCGCCGCTGGTGCTGGCCGGCCTGAAGGACGGGCTGGAGCAGCGCGGCGATTTCGAAATCGTATGCGTGCACGACAGCCTGGCGATCGCCCGGGCCGACTCATTCGGCGAGGCGCGCGTTTGCATCGCCGATCTGGGCACTGACGCCGATTTGCGGCCGATTGCTGAAATCGCCGAGCAGGGCCCTGCCCTGGTGCTGCTCGGAGCGGACCGGGACGGCCCGATTGCCGACTGGCTGGCCGCCGGAATCTCGCTGCTGCCGCGCGACGCCTCGATCGAGGCGGTCGCAATCGCGGCGCACGCGGCCTGCGCCGGACTGGTCGCCAGCTGCGCGAAGCTGGCCGCGCAGGCGGTGCGCGCGGGCCTGAATGCGGATCGGCCCGCGCTCGCCGGTGAGGTCGACCCGCTGACGCCGCGCGAGCGCGAGGTGCTGTTGAAGATGTCGCTCGGGCTCGGCAACCGGCAAATCGCTCAAGCGCTGCACATTTCGGCGCACACCGCCAAATTCCACGTCGCCCAGATCATCGCCAAGCTCGACGCGACTTCGCGCGCGCACGCGGTCGCCAAGGCCATGCGCTCCGGGCTGGTGGAGCTGTGAGCAGCGTGGCTCACGCCGGCCGCGAGGCCAGCGCGCGATCGACCTGCTCGAGCACCCGGGTCCGCTCGATCGGCTTGACGATGTAGGCGAGCGCCCCGTTGCGCAGCGCCTCGCGCACGTGCTCGGCGACGGTATCGGCCGACACGATGATGACCGGTGTCCGCATCGTCGAGGGGTCGCCTTTCAGGCCGCGCAGAATGTCCAGCCCGCGCGCATCCGGCAGGCTCATGTCCATCAGCAGCAGATCGACTGCTTCGCTGCGGATCGCCTCCAGCCCCTCGGCGGCGCGCGTGTACACATCCAGCCTGACCTGCGGCCGCGCCGCCAAAACGGCCCGCATCACCTCCGCATTGAGCGCATTGTCCTCGAAGTAGGCCACGCGCCGGTTGCCGTACGGTGCGGCGCCCTCGCTGTGCTGGCCGCTTTGCGGGCTGAGCACGGGATCCGCGTGCGCGGCGGGAAGACGGATCGAGAAGGTGCTTCCGCCCGCCTCGACGCTGCTCACCTCGATCGTGCCGTTCATCAGCTCGACCAGCCTCTTGGTCACGACCAGCCCGATCCCGGTCCCGGGTACCGGACCCGATTCACGACCGAGCCGATTGAACGGCTGGAACAGCTCGGCCTGCTGGGCCTCCGACATGCCCTGGCCTGTGTCGGACACTTTGACGATCACCGTCTCGCCGGCCCCAGGCCGGGCGCTCAAGGTGACCGTGCCCCCGCGCCGGTTGTACTTGATCGCGTTGCTCAGCAGATTCGCGA
Organism: Burkholderiaceae bacterium; assembly: GCA_035511515.1. GTDB lineage: Bacteria > Pseudomonadota > Gammaproteobacteria > Burkholderiales > Burkholderiaceae_F > VBCK01. The sequence goes on from DATKFG010000081.1 coordinate 24,063, forward strand.
GCACCTGTTTCAAGCGCGTGGTGTCGGCCAGAACCAGGGTGGCGCCGGAATCGATGTCGACTCGGACCGCGACCGACTGCTGGACAGCCAGGCTCGTCAGCATCGTGACCGTGTCGTGGATCACCAGGTCCAGCGCCGTCGGTTCCAGCGACAGCCTGACGGTGCCCGCCTCGATGCGCGACAGGTCCAGCAGGTCATCGATCATCGCGAGCAGGTGCCAGCCGGCCGTTTCGATGTGTCCGACCTGCTGGCGTTGCGGCTCCGACAATGACTCCCTGGGACTGCCGGCCAGGATCTGGGCGAATCCAAGAATCGCGTTCAAGGGCGTGCGCAGCTCGTGACTCATCCTGGACAGGAAGTCGTCCTTGGCGTGCGATGCCTCCTCGGCGACCAGGCGCGCACGCTCGGCTTCGCGCAACCGGATGCGTTCAGTGATGTCTTCGGCCACCATCACGGCGTAGTCTGCTTCACGCGGCCCGCTGCCTCCGAGCGCCGTACACACCAGGACGTTGACGACCGCGCCGTTCTTTCGGATATAGCGCAGTTCGCGCCTGGCATCGCGCGCCGCAATGCCCTGGGCAACGTGGCACGCGGGCCAGCCGTCATCGGGCCCGCGATCGGCGGGGTAGATCAGATCGGCCCAGTGCATCCGATACAACTCTTCGGCCGAGTAGCCCGTGATCTCACAAAAGTGCGGGTTGACCCTGAGGAAGCGGCCATCGCGGCCGTGGATCGCGATTCCGACCGACGCATGGTCCAGGATGTTGCGGAGCAGCTCCTCGCTGCCTCGCAACGCGGCCTTTTCGCGCTCGAGCTCGCCGGTGCGTTCCTGCACCAGGCGGCCGACCGTCTGGGCGCGCCCGGTCAGCAGCAGCAGGAAGGCGCCCGTGGTGCCGATTGCAAGCACGGCCAGCGCCGAAAACGCCCACGGCCCCCAGCTGCGCAACGCTCCGCCATAGCGCGGTGTTGCGACCACGCGAACCAGCCAGTCCCTTCCCCACAGCGGCATCGCCGCTTCGTATTTCAAGGGCTGGCCCTCGACCGGACGCTCGCAGCCAGCAGGACCCGCGACGCGGCGCGCCGTCGCGCCGGTCCGGTCGACCCAGCAGATCGCCAGGCCGCCGGCCGCGTCGATCAGCAGTCTCGGATCGAGGCGGCGCACGTTGATCACCGCGTAAGCCGGTTTTGGTTCGGTGGCGCCCGCGCGGCCGGAATCCGGAAGCCAGACCAGAAACTCGACCTCCTGCTGCGCTCCGCTGCCGAACGTCCACGGCTCGCTGGCGGTGATCCTTCCGGTTGACTGCGCGCGCTCCAGTGCCGCCCGTACCGCGGCCGAAGCCAGGATGCGCTCATCGTCGGCGCGTCGGCTCGATGCGACTTCAACGACCGGCAGCGCCGTGGCGCCGCCGGCCTTGCCGACCGAGACCCGGCCGATCGACCGGATGGAGGGCGCTTCGTTCATCCATCGGGTCGATTCGCCCGCTTCGTCGAAGCGCGCCTGGCCAAGCGCGGCCGCCTGGACCGCGAGCACATCGAGCCTGAGCTCGTTGCGAAAGGCGTCCACCAGCTTTTGCGCATCGAACTTGAAGCGGGCCTCGATGCGCTGATCTTCCCACCGCGTGATTGTGCCGGCCGTCGTCACGCCCAGGCCGATCATCACGAGCAGGGGAAGCGCCACCGTCCATTTGCGCGCACTCCAGTTTTCGCGCGGTCTGCCAAACAGCGCCAACACGATCGGAGCCCCGACCAGGATGCCAAGCGTGTCGCCCAGCCACCAGCTCCACCCGTCGAAAAGTGCATTGCCGGGCGCGATGATGTTCCACCCGATCAGCGCCGGAATCGAGATACCCGAGCCCACCAGCGCCACCAGCGGGCACAGCAGCACGAAGCGGACGATCGTCGACGGGGTGTCGAGCGCGAGTGCAGGCCCGCACAGCGCTTTGGTCAGGCGGATGGCGACCGCGGTCTGCAGGGTCGAGGCCAGGCTGACAACGACCGCAACCGCCTGCAGCGCGCTGGGCCCGTCGAGCAGGCCGCCGAATACGATCGCCCGCATCAGCAGGGAGCCCAGGAACGCAGCCGGCAGCACGCTGTATCCGTAGATCAGACCGGCCGCCAGCATGATTCCCGCCGGAGGAAATATCGGCGCCGCGTAACCGGGCGGAATCGCCAGCTGCAGCGCAGCCGCGCCCACGACGGCGTACACGATCGTCAACAGCGCGATGCGCAGCGTTGTCAGCATCAATCGACGCCAGGCCGCCAATTTCCGCCTCCGGGGCCGGTTCAGAGCGGGCGCCGCGGGCTAGGCCGGCGCCGGAGCCTTGTCGCGATACAGCCAGGCGACGATGATGCCGAGCACCACCGTCAGAATGCCGTCAAAGACGATCTGCTTGATCACCACGCCCGCGGGCATCGGCTGCACGACGAAATAGATGATGTAAGTCGGCACCACGGTGAGCAGCGCAACGGCGACGCCGAAACGCACGCCCTGACCCGTCCACGTTCTGACCTCGACGCCGCGCGCATAGATCCACACGAAGGCGCCGGACAGCATCACGTGCGCCAGCACCATCAGCGGAAAGTACTTCTGCTGGTCGCCCTCCGGGCGGAGAATGGCGCCGAGCTGCTGGTAGTCCGAACGAAGCAGCACACCGTGCACGACGAAGCTGCCGATGAACCAGGCGACGAACAGCACGATCCAGGCGATGAAGAATTTCCGGTTCATGGGTCTCCTCCTTTTGGTTTGAACTCCCGCGCGGAGTCCGTTTTGCGGCCCGATCAAAAGACTACGCCGGCACCTTTTGGAGGTAAATTGCGCACAAATGAACTCAACTGATTCCGATGGGCCTGGGGCCTACCGCTTTTCATCCAGGCTGCGCGGCGTTCAGAGCTCGCTGATCCGCGACCTGCTGAAGTTCGCCCAGCGCCCCGGAATCATTTCGCTGGCCGGAGGCCTGCCCTCGCCGCTCACCTTCGATGTGGAGGGGCTGCGGCGCGCGAGCGAGGAGGTGCTCGCCCAGGAGCCTGCGCGGGCGCTGCAGTACGGTCTGACCGAGGGCCAGCCGTCTCTGAAGCGCGAGCTCGCTCGCCTGACGGCGTCGCGGGGCGTCACGCCGGCCGAGGACCACATCGTCGTGACGACGGGTTCGCAGCAGGGCATCGACCTGATGGCGCGCCTTTTCGTCGACCCGGGCGACGTCGTCGTGGTCGAGCGCCCGGCCTACCTCGCCGCCTTGCAGACGTTCGCGCTGGCGCAGGCCTCGTTCCGATCGATCGACAGCGACGCCCACGGCGCTTGCGCCGAGGATCTTGAAGCCGTGCTGGACGCGGCAGCCGGGGCCGGCGAGGTGGTCAAGCTGCTGTATGTCGTCGCCAATTTCGCCAACCCCAGCGGCGCTACGCTCAGCCGCGAGCGCCGATTGCGGCTTTTGCGGATCGCGGTCGCGCGCAAGATCTTCGTGCTCGAGGACGATCCGTACGGCGAGCTTCGCTCATTCGGCACGAGCGTGCCGTCCCTGATCGGGCTCGCCCCCGAGGTGCCGGGCGCGGCACACTGGTGCGGTTACCTGTCGTCGCTGTCGAAGATCGTGGCGCCGGGACTGCGACTGGGCTGGCTCGTGCTGCCGCCGGCCGTGCGCGAGCAGGCCGCCATCTGCAAGCAAGGCATGGATCTGCATTCTTCCACCTTCGCGCAGGAGGTCGCCGCCCGATACCTGGCCAGCGGCCGGCTCGAGGCCCGGCTGCCGTCGATCCGGGCCGCTTACCGCGAACGCAACGAGGCCCTTGCGGCCGCGCTGGACCGCCATCTGGGCGGCCGGATCGCGTACAACCGGCCCGAAGGCGGCATGTTTCTGTGGGCGCGGCTGAGCGAGGCGGTCGACGCCTCCGATGTGCTGCGCCATGCGATGGCCGAGGGGATGATCTTCGTGCCGGGAAGTGCTTTCTACGCGGACGCTCCCGATCGATCGACGCTGCGATTGTCGTTCGCGACCGCCGCGCCGCCCGAACTCGACGTCGCGGTGCAGCGGCTGGCGCGGGCGCTCGATCGCGCCTTGCGACCCGCGTAATTGCTCATCCGACGCCGGCCTCAGAACTGATGCCTCAACCCGATGGTAATGCCGTGCGGCATCACGCCGAGCAGTAGCGGATTTTCGCGGCGCCAGGCGTAGTAGCCGGCCGCGGTACCGATCGCGAATCCGGCCAGCACGTCGGTCTGCCAGTGCGCCTGCACCTTCATCCGAGCAATGCCGTCGTACAGCGGCAGCGCCTCCAGCGCCCACACCGCGGGCTGCTGGTTGCGATACGCGAAGATGAACGGCGTCACGATCGAGCTGACGGCCGCGACCTCGCCGCTCGGAAAGCTGTAGTGCGAGCCGCCCTGGAACCACGCGTTCGGATCGTTGCCCTGGATCGGCCGCGCCCGCGTGAAAACGTACTTGAGGATCTGCGCCGAGGCGCCCGCTATCAACGAAGAGTCGATCGCCCGCCAGCAGGTGTTGCCGATGCGCGTCTGGCCACCCTCCCACAGGCCGCACAGCACTTCTCCCCCGATCAGCGAATCCTCCAGGATCAGCTGGTTGCTGCGCTTCCAGAGGCCGCTGTTGTCGTAGGCCCAGCGGTGGTCGATGCCGAGAAACCCGCCGGCCCAGGCCGACGACGAAAGCGACAGCGCGATGGCGATGGAGGAAGCGGCTGCTCGCACCGCGCCGCGCTCCGCCAACCTACCGGCATTGATTCGCCTGGTTGGACCATTGCAGCTGAACGGTGTACGCGCCCAGCGTCTTGGTCTGCCAGGCGCAGATGTCGCCGATTTCGCCGTTGGTGTCGTCGTACCAGCCCTGCCCCGGAATCGGATCCGTGATCGCTTCGCACAGCTCGTGCGAGGTCACGGACGTCACCGCCTCGAATGTCGACAGGTTGCCGGTGCAGCCGGCGCATCCCGGATACGGCATCACCGCGTAGAAGATCTGGCCGGAGATGTCGTTGTGGTAGCCGCAGAACCCCTGGCAGGAGGAAGAGCCGCCCTGGACCGCGCGCACGCCGGGCGCGAGGTAGACGAAGTAGAGCGCGTTGGGCGTGGGCGGCGGCAGCGCCGCATTGCCGGCGATCTGCTGCTGCAGCATGTGCTGGATCGCCGTGTCGGAGACCGACTGTTTCAGTGCGGGCTCGGTCAGTACGAGGGTGCCGGTGCGCTTGCCATGCCCGATCGTCCACCCCGGCACGTTGTACTCGGACAGCTGATCGATCAGCGCGCTCGTCAGGATGTAGTCGAAGAACTGGTTGATCTGTGCCGACAGCGCGGCATAGTTCGAGGCCTGCCAGTCCGCCCCCCAGAAGATCGTGAAGACTTCCGCTGCCGCCAGCAGGGGCCCGTTGCGGTAGGTCAGCCGCGGCGGCGAGGCCAACCCGGCGGCCAGCGCCTCCGGCGTCGGGCGGCGCACCGCATCGGGCAGGCTCAGCGGGACGATCCGGATCGCGTCGCCCCGGGCCGGGTAGATTTTCTTGGCCGGGTGAGGTTGGGTGGCCACCGGATCGCCCCTCTAGGCAGGTGCGCGAGCGGAGGCGGCGGCCTCGCGTGCCCGCCGCAACTCATTGCTCTTCAGGTGGGCGAAGGCGACGTCCAGCAGCGACAGGTCCGCCGGCGCCGCACCGCGTCGGGCCAGCAGATCGCCGATGATGTGGTCTGCCTCGGTCCTTGCGCCACGCTCCAGGTCGCGCATCATCGAAGCGGTCAGCGTCGAATCGGGATCCGTCAGGAAGGCTTCGGCCCGGGTCATCGGCTGCGGGCGGGGGGTAAATCCCTGCGCGGCGGCGATCGCCGCGCATTCGCGCAGGATTTGCCGGAGCAGGTCCGTGTTGCCGCTTCGAACGATGTCGCCGACCGCGGCGCGCATCAGGCAGGTCGACCCGGCCAGCGCGGCGATGAACACCCACTTCTCCCACATCTCCTGGACGATCGCGTCGCTGAGCCTGGACTGGAATTTCGCCTTGGCCAGCAGCGCCTCGATCGCCTCGGCGCGCGGCGTGCGTGCGCCGCTCAATTCCCCGAACGAGATCGCGTGGTTGTCGTTCAAATGAATCACGTTGCCGGCTTCGTCGAGGGTTGCAGCGATCAGGCACAACCCGCCCAGGACCCGCTCCGGCCCGAAGCGCTCCTTCAGCGCGTCCAGATGGCGCATCCCGTTGAGCAGCGGCAGTATCGCGGTGCCGGCATCGACCGCCGGCGCAAAAGACTCGATCGCGCCGGCCAGGTCATAAGCCTTGCAACTGAGCAGGACCAGGCCGAATCCCTTCTGCACTTTGTCGGCGGTCACGGTCGCAGGTGCCGCCAGCCGGATATCGCCATGGGGGCTGCGCACGGAAAGTCCCGCCCGAAGCTGCGCCTGACGCTTCGGCCGCACCAGAAACGTCGTTTCGACGCCGGCTTCAAGCAGCCGGGCGCCAAAATATGCGCCGATCGCCCCGGCGCCGACCACGAGCACCTTCATCACGGCGCCGAGTCTAGCGGCTTTGCCATGCGATGCGCCCCCGCAAATCCCCAGCGGCCGAGGGGCCGATTACCAATTTAGCGCGAACGGCCGACGCCGCGGGCGTGGGATGATGCAATCCTCGCAAAGGGAGATGAGCGATGAACGTGAAGAGTGCTACCGCGCACCGGACCGCTGCGCTGGACACGCCGAAGAGCCTCGGAGCCGAAGCCACGCGTGATATCTCGGGGGCACTGAATGCATTGGCGGCGGATTTTTTCGCGCTTTACCTGAAGACGAAGAATTTCCACTGGCACGTTTCGGGCCCCCACTTCCGCGACTACCACCTGCTGCTGGATGAGCACGCCGACCAGTTGTATGCGACGACCGACCCGATCGCCGAGCGCGTCCGCAAGCTCGGCGGCACCACGTTGCGTTCGATCAGCCATATCGGGCGCCTGCAGCGGGTGCTGGACAACGACGCCGAATTCGTCACGCCGCTGGACATGCTGGCCGAGCTGCGCGAGGACAACCAGCGGCTGGCCGCGCGGATGCGCGAGACGCATAACGTGTGCGAAGAGTACGGCGATGTGGCCACCGCCAGTCTGCTGGAGGTCTGGATCGATGAGGCCGAGCGTCGGGTGTGGTTCCTGTTCGAGGCAACCCGCCCGGCGGAGACGGCGGGGCGCTGAGGCGCCGGCAGCCCTCACCCCCGCCCCTCTCCCGCTGCGCGGGCGAGGGGCGATCGGGCGGCGACAAGCGCGCAGGTATTCGCACAGGCACGCCGTATCGCCCCTCGCCCGCGCAGCGGGAGAGGGGACGGGGGTGAGGGTGCTATCGATTTTTCCCCTCTAGATCGGCCGTGAATCCGATCGGCCGGCTCTTGCGCGCCGGGGCGGCGGCCAGGCGCCGGATCGCGTCGATCAGGTCGACGATCGCGTCGTCGTGCCCTCCGATCCGGCCTTCGAGCTCGTTCAGCTTGGCGGCCAGATCCTTGTGGGTCGACAGCATTTCCCGGATCGATACGAAAGTGCGCACGACGAGCAGGCTCACCTCGATCGCGCGTTCGGAATTGAGCACGTTGCCGAGCATCAGCGTGCCGTGCTCGGTGAACGCGTACGGAAGCGCCGGCGAGAACTTCAGCCGGGCCAGGTGATCACAACTTGTGATCACCTCCTGCTTCTCGGCCCGCGTCAGCTGGAACATGAATTCGGCCGGAAACCGCTCCCGGTTGCGCCGCACCGCCTGATTAAGGACCCGCGTCTGCACGCCGTACAGGTCGGCCAGATCGGCGTCGATCATCACGCTTCGGCCCCGAATCGTCAGGATCCGGTTTTCCAGAGACGCTGCGACCAGCTGGCCCGCACGCGGCTTCGTAGGGCTCATTAAGCCTCCCCTCCCCTGCTGCCCTGCTCGAAATTAGCCCAAATCCTGGGCTGTTCTTAATTGCAACTTCCGCGCCATTCTGGGGCAAAATCCGATCTTGCGACGCGCCTTTGCGCGCGTCGGGTTGGGTTCGGCATGGTTTTTGAGCCGGAGAAACCGCGTGCGCCTTGTGGTACTGATCCTGCTGTGCGCGCTGCTCAACGCCTGCGCGGGTCCCCGATCGGCACCCGAGGCGCCGGCATTCCTGTTCCAGGATGACGCCTTCACAGCACCGCAGGAGCGGTTCAGCGGCAGCGACCTGTTCGCGCTGAGCGAGCCGATGCGGCGGTTCCTCAAGCACGACATCGCCTCGCAGCTGCGCGCATCGGGACCGACCAACGGCCTGATCGAGGCGCTTTACACCAAGAACCAGTTGAAGCTCGCCTATGACGCCGCCACCACGCGCAACGCGTCCGAGGCGTTCGACGCGCGCGCAGGAAACTGCCTGTCGATGGTGATCATGACAGCCGCATTTGCCAAGGAACTGAGCCTGCCGGTCGAATACAACGCCGCCGGCTACGAGGAGGTCTGGAGCCGCAGCGGCGATTTCCTGCTCGGCAGCGGACACGTCAACATCAGCGTCGGAGCCCGGGATTGGGACGTGGGCGCCCTGCAGGTCGGGCGGCCGCTGACGGTGGATTTTCTGCCGCCCGAAGACGTGCGAGGCCTGCCGTCCCGGGTGGTCCCGGAGCGCATGATCGTTGCGATGTACATGAACAACAAGTCGGTCGAAGCGCTGCTCCATGGCGAGCTCGATGACGCCTATGGATGGGTGCGCGAGGCGATCCGGCAAAGCCCCGACTTCGCAAGCTCCTACAACACGCTGGGCATCGTCTATCTGCACCGCGGCGACCCGCAGCAGGCGGCCCGCGTGTTCGGCTACGCGCTCGAGCTGGCGCCCAACAACACGTCGGTGATGGCCAATTTCGCCGACGTTCTGAGCCGACTGGGAGATCAGGCGCAAGCGGCCGCGCTGCGCCAGCGCCTGGCGCGGATCGATCCGAACCCGCCGTATTACTTCTTCAACCTGGCGATGGCCGCGATGCAGCGCGACGACTTTTCAAGCGCGAGAAGGCTGTTCGCCAAGGAAGTCGCGCGCGCCGACTACAACGAGGAATTCCACTACTGGCTGGGTGTTGCGTACTTCAAGCTCGGAGAGATCGATCGGGCCCGGCGCGAGGTTGCGCTGGCGATGGAGAAAAGCGCCTCCCAGGGCGGGCACAATCTGTACGCGGCCAAGCTGGCCTGGCTTCAATCGCTGGCGCGGGGAACGGACAGCGTGCAGCCGGTGATCACACCGAAGCGCTGACGGCGCTCGCAGTTCATGCCGGCACGAAGCCCGGCACGGCCAGGCGCGGCGGCGACTGGAAATCGAAGCACTCCCAAAGATCGCCCGAGGGATCGCCCGGCTGCAACGCCGGCGCGCTCCAGGCCGCCAGGCCGAACAGCCGCAGGCACAGCTTCACGACGCTGGCGTGCGAATACAGGCGGCTCACGATCTGCCGCCTGGCATAGGGACTGACCACCACGCACGGTACCCGGTTGCCATAGCGGAACTGCGAGCCGTGGTAGCCGGTCGGTCCCTGGCCTGGCCAGGTCGACTGCTTGGGCGGGGTTGCGTGGTCGTACCATCCGCCCCAATCGTCCCACGTGATGATCAGCGCCGTAGCGGGCCACAGTGCGCTCTGCGCCACCGCCTGGACACGCTGGCGCGTCCAGGCGTCGCCCTCGGCCACCGTTCTTCCGCCGCCCGGATGCTCGCTTTGCGCGTATGGGGCATACAGCCAGGCCACGTCCGGCAGAAAGCCCTTTTTCAGATCCGCATCGAACTGCCCCGCCGACACGTTCCAGGCGTTGCCTTTCAGCGCCTTGATGCTCGTGAAATACGACGAATTGGAGTCCGCGTAGTTGCGCCATTGCCGTCCATGCTGCTGCAGCACGGCCGGCAGGCTCTGCAGATCGAAGGGCGGTGACGGTTGGAAGGCCCGTTTCGTGGTCGAATTGTCGATCACCGGCGAGTCGGCCGCGATCAGGAACAGGTGGTTCGGTTCCGACTCGCTGGCCACGTCGGTGAAATACTGGTCGCACAGTGCGTACTGCTGGGCCAGCGCCCAGGTCGCAGGAATGTTCTTCGGCCCGTACTGCGACTTGACACCGCCGGCGCCTTCGGCCGCGGTCATCCAGGCCGCGTGATCATGATTCTGGTCGGGATGCGGGTCGGCCGCGGCGGGCAGGCTGACGCCCTTCGCGCCCGCGAAGCCGCCGAAGTAATTGTCGAACGTGTGGTTCTCTTTGACGATGACGACCACGTGCTCGATCGGCGGCATGAATGACTCCCTGCATGCGACCACTCCAACCTATCCGCAGAATATGACCGCGGTGCTGTGCCGCCGGGTGGATTACCAAGACCTGGCGAGCCGAACGGACCGTCCGGCGCAAGGTGCCGATGTCAGGCGTGCACGACGTCGGCTTGCTCGAGCCCGGCCTGGCGTGCAAACACCGCCGCCAGGCATTCGGCCACCTGTGCGGCTTTCAGCGGTTTGAGCAGGATCGCGCACGCATCGACCGCTGCCGCGCGCGTCTTCAGGTTCGCTCCGCAAAAGCCGCTCATCAGAATCACCGGAAGCTGCGGATTGAGCTTGCGCAGCTCCAGCGCCAGCTCCGGACCGGCCATGTCCGACATCACGACATCGGTCAACAGCGCATCGAATCGTTGCGGATTGGCCGCGAACACCTGCAAGGCCTGCTGCGCGCCCACGCACCCGACCGGTTCGTAGCCGATCGACGCCAGCACTTCCTCGGCCAGCTGCACCAGCACCACCTCGTCGTCGACAACCAGGATCGCCTCGCCGTGGCCCGGCGGGACCGCGGCCTGCTCCGATTCGAGAGCCGGCCTCTGATCGGTCAGTGGCAGGTAAATGCGGAACTCGGTGCCCAGACCGGGGCTGCTCTTTACCGCGATCGCGCCTTTGTGGTCCAGCACGCTCGCGTGCACCAGCGACAGCCCCAGGCCGGTGCCGACGCCCACCGGCTTGGTCGTGAAGAACGGATCGAACATGCGGCCAAGCACATCGGCGGCAATTCCGGGTCCCGTATCGGTGACCTGCACCAGGCCGTAGCGACCGGGCGGCAGCCGTCCGGCCACCAGGTCGCGCGCG
>DATKFG010000082.1:0-43765 GCA_035511515.1 Burkholderiaceae bacterium
CGCCCACCGGCACGCGGCGGCGCCCGCACGCAAGCAGCACGCGCGCGACCGCGTCGGCCGACTGGCCAGCCAGACGCTCCGGCGTCAACGGCGACAGGTCCAACCGTAACGCCGGCGGCGTGCGCAGCCGCAACAAAAGATCACTCATACCCTCACCCCCTCCCCTCTCCCGCTTGCGCGGGCGAGGGGCGACCGGGTCCCGCTAGCGCGCAGGCACTCGCACGGCACGATGTATCGCCCCTCGCCCGCGCAAGCGGGAGAGGGGAGGGGGTGAGGGTATGGCCTCATGGCAAAAGAGCTCGCAACGGAAAATGGAACTTCCCGAGCTTGCCGCCATAATTGCCGGCGCTCAGCCGCCGCACTCCGCCGGCTGCGCCGATGGCGCACACCGCCCGCAGGCCGGCCTGCATCGAGTCGCGCACCGCTTCCTCGGTGAGCCCGTCGATCACGATCTCGTACACGCATTCGATTTCCGGCCCCAGCTCCGAATCGACGCCCGCGCGCAGCGTCGGGCAGAACGGGTGGTTGGTCGAGGCGATCAGCGTCTTGTACTTGGAGCCGATCTTCGATCCCGAGCGGGCGATGCCCCCCGGAAACGGCATGATCGCGCCGCCGACCTGGCGCATCGCGGCGATCGCGGCCTCCGCGGCGGCCAGCGCCCGTGAGGTGCCGCTTGCCAGGATCAGGAAGTTGCCGCCCCCGATCCCGTCGCTCATGGCGGTGGTGTCCTCGGCGATGAACTCCCCGTCCATCACCGGCACGCGCCAGTAGCGGCGTGTGCCGATCACCTTGGAAATCTGGTAGCCGTCGCCGAAATAGCGCAGCGTCTTGCCCAGGGGCAGGGGCTTGCCGTTGACGATGCCGGCGAAGACCGCGCTGGTCGGCGAAGTCAGCACGCATTGACCGACGCGCCGCTCCAGCTGTTTGGCCAGCTCGCTGCTGGAGGTCGTGAACAGCAGAACCGCGACCCCGAGCCGCCCGTCGGGGGTCTCACCGGGGCCGAGCTCGCGCTCGATGCCGGCTTCGCAGCCGCATCCGATCACGGACGTGGCAAAGCCCGTCATCGTCACGGCCGCCTGGCGGGCCCATGCGGCCGTGTCCGCCGTGATGATCACGCGCGTGGCGCGCATCGCGAAGGCCTCCGCAAAGGTGTCGTCGATCGAGACGCCGTTGACGATCACTGCGGCTTTCCCCGGCACTCATGAACGAGCAGTCCCGAGCCGCACTCGCACAACTCATCCGCACTGATCCGGAACGCGGACGCGGAGGTGGTCTGGTAGCGCTCGAAATAGTCGGCGACCGCGGTCTCGATCGATCGGTCGTACTGCGGCTTGACCGCGTGCACGCGGCCACCGGCCGGCACGGCCACCAGGCGGCCGTCGCGCACGACCAGCTCGCCATCCTTGAACACGTACTGTGGCGCCGCGAACATCCGCTCGCGGTCTGCCTCGTCGCGGTACACGGTGATGTCGGCCGCCGCCCCGGCGCCCAGGTGCCCGCGATCGGACAGGCCGAGCGTGCGCGCCGGGCCTGCGCGCGTCATGATCGCGATCTCGTACAGCGAGTACTCGCGCGTCAGGCTGCCCAGCGTCGAGGCGGCGCGCGCATCCGGATCGATCTTCTGGAACATGTCGCTGCGGAACGCGCGATCGGTCAGCAGCCGGATCAGGTGCGGGTAACTGGTGAACGGCGCCCCGTTCGGGTGGTCGGTGGTCAGGAAGATGCGCCACGGATCGCGCACCGACAGGAAGATTTCCAGGCCGATCGCCCACTGCAGCGCGTTTACAAAACTCTGGTCGCGGTAGCGGAACGGAACCACGCCGCAACCGGCGTCGCATTCGATGTCCATGATCACCGACTTGCGCGGCGATCCCAGCTCGGCGTTGTGGTACTGCATCATGCTGTCGCCGGAGGCCGTCACGGTCTGGCCGAACATGATCTGGCCGACGTCGGCGCTGACGTTTGCATGCGCGTTGATCGCCTCGGCGATACGCGCCGCGGCCGACGAGAACTTGCGATCGCCCTCTGTGCCGTAACTGTGGAACTGCACGTGCGTCAGGTGAATCGGCAGCCCTTCGGCAGCGTCGATCGTGGCGAGCGTCGTGTCGACGTTGCCCGGCACGCCCAGATTGCATCCGTGTACATGCAGCGGATGCGGCACGCCCAGCTCGTGCACGGCGCGCGCCAGGGTGCGCAGCACCTGGCGCGGGGTGACGCGGTAATGCACGTGGGCTTCGTCGATATCGAGGCGGCGCTGGTTGAACTTGAACGCGCTGATTCCGCCTGGATTGACCACCTTGATCGCGATCGCCTGCGTGCAGTCCAGGATCCAGGCTGCGTAGTCGTTGATGCGCGCCTGTGGCTCGCCCGTGGCCAGCATCCGCAGGAAGAAGTCGTCGTTACCCAGCAGCGCATAGCAGCCCTTGTCGACGATCGGCGTATCGGCCAGCTCCAGGTGCGTCTGGCGCGCGTTGATCGGGAGCATGGCCGGCTCGAAGCAGGCGGTGTAGCCCATTTCGGCGTAGCGATAGCCGGCCGCCAGCGTTCCCGGTGTGGCGTGACCGCAGCTCGAGCGGGTCAGCGCAGTGCGCTCGTAGCCGCTGGCGCGGTGATCTTCGGGCAACAGCATCCGCGCAAGATTGACCTTGCCACCGCCGATGTGCGTATGCAGGTCGATGGCGCCGGCCATCACGATGCGGCCCGTCACATCGATCGTTTGTGCGTCGGGTCCATCGGGCGGCGCCTCCACGATGCGCCCGTCGCGCACGTACAGGTCCCGCACCTGCCCGTCGATTCCATGCGCCGGATCGATGATCCGCCCGCCGGCCAGCCGCATCAGCACCGCCGCAGCTCCCGGGAAATGGCGCGCAGCGCGTGCGCGCAGGATGAAAGTTCAGAGCTGCGCGCAGCCGACAGGTGCATCGTCAGCACCCTGTCGGTTCGCACCAGGTGACCGCCATGGTCGACGCCCGGCGTTGCGACCGGAAAGTAGACGTCGGCGCGCCGTGCCGCGCTGGCGTTCGCGCCGGCAACCAGGATCAGGGGCGGCTTGGGCGGCGCCGTGGCCTCTGGCGGCAGCGGCAGGTCCGACAGCGTCGAGATCCACACCAGCGCGTCGGCCTCGCGCCTGGCCAGCAGCCGGCGCGCATCGAACAGGTAAGGATCGTAGACAGGCCGGTCGCCGGCGAAGCTGGTGCGAAACGGCAATCCCACCTGCCACAGCAGCACCGCGCCGGCCGTCAGATCGGCCTCACTGCCGCCCAGGGGCAGACCGCAAAACCGCGTGGTGCGACTGAGCGCAGTGAGCGTGCGCCCGATCGCCTGCACGCTGAGCTCGGCGTGCGCAAAATCCAGATCGGCCGCCGCCCACACGATGACGCCGTAGCGGGCCGCCTGCATCGCGCTCGCAAGCTCCCGCAGCCGGTCGATCGGCACATCGCCAACGCGCGTTGCATCCAGGCGCGCGCCGGCCGCCAGCGCGGCCAGGGCTCCGAGCAGATCGGGCAGGTCGCTGCGCTGGCAGGCCAGCCAGTCGGCTCGCCCCGGGGCATCCGGCGGCGGCCTGGCACCCACGAAAATCGAACGGCGCTCGCTGTCTTTCAAACCGAACAAGGTTCCGCCGGGCGCCGCGATCCGCTCGAAGAAGCGCGGAAAACGGCTGACGATATCGGTTCCGATCACAACCAGCAGGTCGGCCCGGTTGCGGACCTCGGCCAGCGTCGTCGTAATGGCCCCTCGATCCTGGAACGCCAGCACATTGCGGAACTTGGCGGCGGAGGTCGCGTGATCGACGACCGCCCCGCAGCCATCGGCCAGTTCGACGGCGGCTCGCATGCCGGCCACGTCGGTGGCCAGGCCCGCGATCAGCGGTTGCCACGCCTCGCGCAATATGTGGGCGGCGGCCTGCGCGGCTTGTTCGAGCGTGGCGACCGATCCGGCCACCAGCGGCGTGTCCAGCCCCGGGGCGGACTGGCGCCCAAAGCCCGCCCGGCTCAACTCGCACCCGCGCGCGCGCACGGCCACTGCACCGGCCGCCGCGGCGTCGACCACCACGTCCTCGCACAGCAGCCCGCAGAATGGGCACGTGCGGGTCGCGACCGCGGCCGGCCCCGGCTGCCCTCTATCGAGACGCGCGACCATGGGCCGATTCTAACGACGCCCTTGGGCCGGCGCGGATGTTCGGACTGAAAGATCGCGGGAGTATCCTTCGCGCTGGCTTCATTCCCGGTAACAAGATTCAAGGTCGACCCGTGCAAAGTCCGGCTGGAATCTCCCGGCACGCAGCGCCGGCCCCTTCGCAGATCCGGGTTATTGCGCCAGCGCGCCTGCACTTCGGTTTTGTCGATCTGCATGGCGGATTGGGCCGCCGGTTCGGCAGCCTGGGGCTGGCCATCGAACGCCCGATGGTGCGGCTGCGCGCCTTCCATGGCTCGGGCATGGAAGCGATCGGGCCCGGTGCCGAACGCGTCGCGCGCGCCCTGAACGCGCTGCAACAGCGCTACGGGATCGGCCCTGGCGTGCGGGTCGAGATCGAAGAAGCCATTCCGCCACACGCCGGCCTGGGATCCGGAACCCAGATCACGCTGGCTGCTGCCGCGGCCGTTTGCGCGCTGTCCGCACTGTCGGTGCCGGTAACGGAGCTGGCGCGGGTACTGCAACGAGGCGCGCGCTCGGGAATCGGAAGCGGCGTGTTCGAGCTGGGCGGATTCGTGGTCGATGGCGGCCGTGGGGACCAGGATCGCGCTCCGCCCGTGATCAGCCGCCTGCCGTTCCCGGAGGAGTGGCGCGTGGTGCTGGCGTTCGATCCGGAGCTGACCGGCCTGCACGGGGAGCGCGAGGCAGCGGCATTCCGCGATCTGCCCCAGTTCCCCGAGCGCGAGGCCGAGCGGCTGGCGCGCCTGGTGCTGATGCAGCTGTTACCGGCGCTGGCCGAAGCTCGGCTCGATCAGTTCGGAGCCGCGCTGACGGAATTGCAGCGGACGATCGGCGACCACTTCGCTCCGGCGCAGGGCGGACGCTACGCGAGCCGGCGTGTCGAAAGCACACTGCAGCAGTTGGCCGGGTACGGTGCCGCGGCCTGCGGACAGAGCTCGTGGGGCCCGACCGGCTTTGCGATTTTCGGCGGTCAGGCAGCCGCCGAAGCGGCCATCGAGCGGCTGTGCGGCTCACCGCAAGACGCCCCGCCAGCATCCGTCCAGGTCGTACGGGGATGCAACCGCGGGGCACAGATGCAGCCGCTGTACGCGACCGCCGGCCAGGCGGTCGCAGCCTGATTGCCGCCGCGCGAACATTCCAATCGTCCATCGGGGTCTACGTGATGGAGCATCCATACATCCTGCATTTCCTGACGCCTTCCCGCCACGCCAGTCCGTTCGACGTGAACATGGCTTTGGATGCGGGATTCGACGCGGTGATCCCGTATACACAGGTGACGATCGACGACGTGGCCTCGCTGACGCAGGACGCGATTTTGTCGCGCGGCCCCAATGGGGTCAAACGCACCGGCATTTTCATCGGTGGCCGCGAGGTCGACCTGGCACACGAGATGCTGGAGGCGGCGCAGGCCGCGATGGTGCCGCCGTTCGAGACGTCGGTTTTCGCCGATCCGAGCGGCGCCTACACGACGGCCGCCGCGATGGTGGCCGAGGGCGAACGACTGCTGAAGGTTTCCCGCAGTGAGGGCCTGCAGGGCGCCCATGTCGTCGTATACGGGATCGGACCGGTCGGCGCCTGCGCGGCCGTGCTGGCCGCCGGCGCGGGCGCCCCTGTCACGCTCGTGTCGCACATCAGCGAGCTGCGCGCGCGCAGCGTGGCTGCCCTGCTCCAGGCGCGTTTCGGCGCGATGATCCGCGGCGCCAGCGCGGTCGATTCGGAGCAGAGGCGCGCCCTCATTCGCGACGCCCACGTGATCCTGGCGTGCGGCAAGGCGGGCGTGCGCCTGTTCGGGCGCGATGACCTGGGCGCCGCGCGCGAACTGCTGGTGGCAGCCGACGTGAACGCGGTGCCGCCCGAAGGTGTCGAAGGGATCGGCGTGATGGACCGCGGCAAGCCGCTGCCGGCGGGTTCCGGCCGGGCGGTCGGAATCGGCGCGCTGGCGATCGGCAACATCAAGTTCAAGGTGCAACGGGAGCTTTTCGAGAAAATGCGCTCGACCGAGCGGCCCGTGTATCTGGATTTTCGCGACGCCTTCGACCTGGCGCGCAAGTTAAGCGCGTAGGTTTGCGGCTCGACCACAACCGGTGTCGTGAAACGCCGCCTGCATCAGCCGTCGATGTCGAAGCCCGACCGCTTCCTGGTGGTGGCCCATTCGGCGCGGCTGCTCGCGCAGTCGGCCGCGCGCGCCGGACTTCCCGTTTGTGCACTGGATCTGTTCCACGACGATGACACGGCCCGGCTGGCGCAGGCCAGTGAAGCGGTCGATCCGCGCGCCGGCGACAGCCCGGGATTCGATCGCGATGACCTGCTGCGCCGGGCCGCGCGGCTGTGCCCGCCGTCGCGGTGCCGGGGGTTGGTCTACGGAGCTGGCTTCGAGGACGACACCGGGACGCTGGCGCTGCTGGCGCGCGGCCGCGAGCTGTTCGGCAATCGGCCCGAGCTGGTGGCGCGGTTGAAGGACCCGGCCGAGTTCTTCACGCTGCTCGACCGACTCGGCATCCCCCATCCGGCCACGGTGCTGTCCCGGCCGGCCGACCGGCGCGGCTGGCTGTACAAGCGGCGCGGCGCATCGGGCGGCGCCCATGTGATCGACGCGGCCGCCGGACCCGGCGAGCCGGCCCCCGGCGCCGGATTCTTTCAGCGTCGCACCGCGGGCCGCAACCTGTCGTTGTTGTTCCTGGCCGACGGCCGGCAGGCCGAAGTGATCGGGATCTCACGCCAGTTCACGCGCGGCGCCGGCGAGCGGCGCTACGCGTACGCCGGCGCGGTCGGACCGATCCGGCTGCCCGCGGCGGTGACCCGCGCGCTGCGAGACGCGTTGCACGCCCTGGTTGCGCACACGGGACTGGTCGGCTGCAACAGCGTTGATTTTCTCCTGCAGGGCAGCCAGCCGGCGGTGCTCGAGGTCAATCCGCGCCCGTCCGCCACGATGGACCTGTATGACGGCAACTGGCCGACGGGACTGTTCGATGCGCACTTGAGAGCCTGTCGCGGGCGGCTGCCTCGTGCGTCCGGCGCCTGGCGCGCGCGCGGCGCGCGGGCCCACGCGATCGTGTACGCCGATCGGCCGCTGCGCATTTCGCCGGATACCGTATTTGCGCCCTGGTGCACCGACATTCCGCGCGCCGGCAGTACCGTCGCGGTCGACGCACCGGTCTGCACCGTGCATGCGGACGGCGCTGACGTCTCCGCCGCGTTGCGACAACTCAGCCGGCGCCGGCACTGGACCGTGATGGAATTGACAACACGATTGAACTCGGAGGAGACCGAGCATGGATGCAAAAGCAACGCGCCCGAGCGTGAATCGCGGCGCCAATCGGCTGGTCGCATCGCTGCTTGAGGAGCGTGATGCGCTGCGCCTGGATGTGCGCCGTCATGACAGCGGAGCGACGCTGGTCGATGCCGGCATCCGCACGCCGGGTGGACTGGAAGCCGGTCGGCGCATCGCCGAGATCTGCATGGGAGGGCTCGGCCGGGTCCAGCTGAGCGCCGGCAAGGGTCGCTGGCCGATCACGCTGTCGGTCAGCGCCGCCGATCCCGTGCTGGCCTGCCTCGCCTCGCAGTACGCAGGCTGGTCGCTGTCGAGCGGCAGTGGAAAGTCCCGGTTCCAGGCACTGGGCTCGGGGCCGGCTCGCGCGCTGGCGCTGAAGGAAGCGTTGTTCGAGGAGCTCGGGTACCGCGACGAGGCCCAGTCGACCTGCCTGGTGCTGGAAGTGGACCGGGACCCTCCGCTGGAGGTCGTGCAGAAGGTGCTGAAGGATTGCCGGGTCGCAGCCGAGCAGTTGACCATCGTGCTGACACCGACCAACAGCTTGGCGGGAATGGTGCAGATCGTCGCGCGCGTTCTGGAGGTTGCGCTGCACAAGGTGCACGCGCTCGGATTTGCGCTGGACGCGGTCACGGACGGCGTGGGCAGCGCGCCGCTGGCACCGCCCGCCCCGGATCTGTTGACCGCGATGGGGCGCAGCAACGACGCGATCCTGTTCGGCGGCAGCGTCCAGCTGTACGTGCGGTGCGAGGACGCCGCGGCGGAGAATCTGGCGCAGCAGCTGCCGGCCGAAGCGTCGCGCGATTATGGCAAGCCGTTTGCGGCGATCTTCAAGGATTACGGCTTCGACTTTTACAAGATCGATCCGATGCTGTTCGCGCCCGCGGTCGCGGTCGTAACCAATGTCGCATCGGGGCGGACGTTCCGGGCCGGGCACCTGAACGACGAGCTGCTGACGCACTCGTTCTGCTCGTAGCGGTCGCGATGTCGCTGCGCGTTGCGATCCTGACCGACCAGCCCGGCTGGCACGGCCGCGAGTTGCAGCGGGCATTGCGCGCGTTCGCGGTGCAAACGGCTTTCGCGAGCCTGTCGGACTGCCGTCTCGATCTGCAAAGCGCGCGGCCGGGGGTGCGCGTGCCGGGATTCGGCGCGCACGAACCCGACGCGGTGTTCGTCCGCAGCATCGAGGCCGGCACGTTCGAACAGGTCACGCTGCGGCTTTCGGTCCTGCACGCGTTGCGCGAGCTGGGCGTGCCGGTCTACAACGACGCGCGCGCGATCGAACGCAGCGTCGACAAGTCGATGACGACCTTTCTGCTGCGCCGGCACGGCATTCCGACCTTGCCGACCTGGGTGACGGAGCGGGGCAGCGTAGCGCGCGGTGTCCTGATGCGCGAAGCCGCGCGGCGCAACGAGCTGGTGGTCAAGCCGCTGTTCGGCTCCCAGGGCAAGGGACTGCAGCGCCTGGCGGCGGGTTCGGCCATCCCCGCCGAGGACCAGGTCAGCGGGGTGTGGTACCTGCAACGGTTTCTGGATTGCGGCGAAGGCAACTGGCACGACTGGCGCGTACTGGTCGTGGGCGGCCGCACGGTCGCCGCGATGCTGCGGCGGGGCCGCTGCTGGGTCACCAACGTTGCGCGGGGAGCCCGGGTTGAAGCGGTCGAGGCCCGCGGCGACCTGGCCCGATTTGCGATCGAGGCCGCAGCGGCCGTGGGCGCCGACTATGCGGGGGTCGATCTGATGCGCGACGCCAGCGGACGCTGGTTCGTCCTGGAGGTCAACAGCATTCCTGCCTGGCGTGGCTTGCAGGCGGTGACCCCGGCGCGGATCGCCGATGCGCTGGCGGGCGACCTGGTCAGCCGCTATTTGCACCCGTCGCGAATCCGGCTGGCACCCGCGCAGACGCGATGAGTGCGCGCGCAGGGGCGGCGCTGGCACGCCAGCATTTCCTGGCAGCCTGCGAGCTGGATGTCACCGCGTTGAAACCGGGCAACGTCAGGGTTGGAGTTCCGGCACACGGAATGAGTGCCGACGACTTCATTCGCAGCGCGCACGCCAGCGCCCCCGCGCTGGGCGAGTGCGGCACCTCGGTGGGACAGCGGGTACTTGCTGCGATCGAACGCACACAGCAGGTTGTGCATTGCAATACGAATCTGGGCATCGTGTTGCTCGCGGCGCCGCTGTTCTGCGCTGCCGAGGAGGACGGCGAGCTGCGCGGCGCCGTCGCGCGCCAACTGGCCGGACTGGACCGGCGCGACGCGGTCCTGGTATATCAGGCCATTCGCCTGGCGCGTCCGGGTGGAATGGGCACCCGATCCCGGCACGACGTACACGCCGAGCCGCAGGTGACGCTGCTGGAGGCGATGCGGGAAGCCCAGGACCGCGACAGCATTGCCCGGCAATACGCACGGGACTACGGCGACGTGTTCGATCTGGGGCTTGCGCAATGGGAACAAGCGCTGCTGCGATTCGGCAATGAATCGCGCGCAGCCACGCAGGTGTATCTCGTATATCTTTCGACCTGGCGCGATTCGCTGATCGAACGGAAGTTCGGAACTGCTACCGCGCAGGCGGTATCGGACCGAGCAAGCCAACTGTGCTCGGAATTGTTTTCATCTCGTCGCTTCGATGACATCGAGCCGCGGCTGCTCGCATGGGATGAACAACTGCGGCAGGCCGGTCTGAATCCCGGCACCAGTGCGGATATGACGGTGGCGACCGCGTTTGCTGCCAAACTGACTCGGGCGGTGTAAAGTGCCGCAGGCGCGGGCAGGCCCGCGGCGGGAGAGCATGGAGAAGGCGCTAAGAAACTTCTCGGCGTTTCCGGGACACTCGCAATCAAGGGACGAAAGGAGAATAGTCGAATGGCCAAAATTACCAACGTGCGCGTCGGCGAATCGCTGGTCGGCGACGGCAACGAAGTTGCGCACATCGATTTGCTCATAGGGCCGCGCGGCAGCGCGGCGGAAACCGCGTTCTGCAACTCGCTGACCAACAACAAGGACGGCTTTACCTCGTTGCTGGCGGTGATCGCGCCCAACCTTCAATGCAAGCCCAACACGCTGCTGTTCAACAAGGTAACGATCAAGGGCGCCAAGCAGGCCGTCCAGATGTTCGGACCGGCGCAGGCCGCGGTGGCGCGTGCAGTGGCGGACAGCGTGCAGGCCGGCGTGATTCCGGCCGACGAGGCCGACAATCTGTTCGTGCTGGTGGGTGTTTTCATCCACTGGGAAGCTTCCGACGACAACAAGATCTTCGACTACAACTACCGCGCTACCAAGGAAGCGATCGAGCGTGCGATAGCGGGCACGCCGACCGCAGCGGAAGTGACCGCGAAGAAGGGTTCGGTCAAGCACCCGTTCTCGCCGAAGTAAGCGCAACTTCGAATTGGGGTTTGTCGCAGGAGGGCGGTCCGAGGGCCGCCCTTTTCCTGTGCGCCACCCGCCGGCTTCACGGTGCATGGCCGGCCGCTTCGGTGCCGGCGACTTTCATCCGCTCGAGCAGCTCGACCCAGCGGCGCGGGTCGCCACGGATGGACGCGCTCGACCACACCAGATCGGCCGGCGCCTCGCCGGCGCGGACCTCGGCCCGCGACAGGTTCGACGGCAGATGGAACTGGTCGTCCTGGATCAGCTCGATGCCGAGCGCGTCCCGCACCGTGGCACGAGCCCCTGCGGTCGTGCTCCTGGCCTGTGTCAGCACGATGGCGCGCACCCGCTTCCAGGGCGCGAAAAACGGGCGGCGATAGGGACCGTACAGCCAGATCGCGATGCCCAGTTCGGACGCTTCGATGATCGGCAGCGCCAGCAGCGCGCGCACTGCGAACAGGATCGCGAGCCCGACGGTCAGCCACAGCGTCGCCCAGAACAATTCCTGGCCCAGCGGCGAGCGCGGACCGTGCCAGGCCCAGGCCAGGGCCCAGACGGCCCCCAGGCCGATCAGCACCTTTGCCCACCCGGCGCCACCGCTGGGCATGATCCGGACCGCCCAGGGCAGATCGGACGGCCTCTGTCGAACGGGGTAGGGATGCATCGCGTGGCAGCCAGCCGGGCCACCCGGAGGGCGGGTGCAGCCGGGCGCAATGTACCGGACTGTTGCGTTATTCCCAATTGCACCGGGCCGTGTAGGGAATTGCGGATCCGGCTCATCGGTCGCCTCCCCTACAATGCGATTCGTCCGAGGGGGAAGGGGTCGAGACCCGGCTTGCCCAATGCCTATAAAAGTGATCCTCGCCCAGCCGCGCGGCTACTGCGCGGGCGTTGTGCGCGCCATCGAGATCGTCGAACGTGCGCTTGAAAAGTACGGCGCGCCGGTTTACGTGCGGCACGAAATCGTGCACAACCGGCACGTGGTCGACAGCCTCAGGGACAAGGGCGCGCGCTTCGTGGAGGACCTGTCCGAGGTGCCTGCCGGCGCGGTCACGATCTTCAGCGCGCACGGAGTCGCACGCGAGGTCGAGCAGGACGCCGAGCGCCGCCGGCTGTCAGTGCTCGACGCCACCTGTCCGCTCGTATCGAAGGTTCACATGCAGGGGCAGCGCTACGTCGACCAGGGCCGTACCGTGATTCTGATCGGGCATGCGGGTCACCCCGAGGTGGAAGGCACGATGGGCCAGCTGACCGCGCCGGTGCGGCTGATCCAGAGCATCAAGGACGTCGAGCAGCTGGACATACCACGCGATGCGCCGGTCGCGTACATCACGCAGACGACCTTGAGCGTGGACGACACCCGGGCCGTGATCGCAGCGCTGCGAGCGCGCTTTTCCAACCTGGTCGGGCCCGAGACCCGGGACATCTGCTACGCTACTCAGAACCGGCAGACTGCGGTTCGCGAGCTCGCCAAGCTGGTCGATCTGATCCTCGTGGTCGGGGCCCGCAACAGTTCCAACTCGAACAGGCTGCGGGAGATCGGGCAGGAAGCGGGCGTGCCGAGCTACCTGGTCGCCGACGGCAGCGAGGTTCGGTCGGAATGGCTGCAGGGCAAGCGGACGGTCGGCCTGACCGCGGGCGCTTCAGCGCCGGACGTGCTGGTCGATGACGTGGTGGCCGCGCTGCGGCGCTTCTCGTCGATTCAGATTTCCACGCTGCCCGGTATCGAGGAAAAGATCCAGTTCCGTTTGCCCAATCAACTGCTCGAAGCTGCGGTCCAGTAGGCGGCAGCCGCCGGATCGACCGACTTCTGCGAGCAGCGAGCAACTGACGTTTTGTAGTCCGGGAGTTTGAACTTGGCCATTTCTCTTCACGAGGCGCTTGCCGTCGGAGCCTATGTGGTGCGCCAGCACCTGGCGGGCCGCAAGCGTTATCCGTTGGTGTTGATGCTGGAGCCCTTATATCGCTGCAACCTCGCCTGCGCGGGCTGCGGCAAGATCGACTATCCGGATCCGATCCTGAACCAGCGGATGTCGGTGGCCGATGCGCTGGGGGCGATCGACGAGTGCGGCGCACCCGTGGTCGTGATGGCGGGCGGCGAGCCGCTGCTGCACAAGGATCTGCCCCAGATCGTGCGGGGCGCGATCGCGCGCCGCAAGTTCGTCACGGTCTGCACCAACGCCCTGCTGATGGAAAAGGTGCTCGATCAGTACCAGCCCAGTCGCTACTTCAACTGGTCGGTGCACCTGGACGGTGATCGCGAGATGCACGACAAGTCGGTCTGCCAGACCGGCGTGTACGACCGCGCCGTGTCCGCAATCCAGGCGGCCAGGCAGCGCGGCTTCCGCGTCAACATCAATTGCACGCTGTTCAACAACGCCGATCCCGAGCGGGTCGCGCGCTTTTTCGACGACGTCAAGGCCCTTGGCGTCGACGGCATCACGGTCTCGCCCGGATATGCCTATGAACGCGCGCCGGACCAGCAGCACTTCCTCAATCGGACCGCGACCAAGGAGCTGTTTCGCAGCATCTTCCGGCGTGCTCGCGACGGACGGGGCTCCAAGTCCTGGCCGCTTTTCCAGTCGAGCCTGTTCCTGGACTTTCTGGCCGGCAATCGCAGCTACCACTGCACCCCATGGGGCAATCCGACCCGCACGATCTTCGGATGGCAGCGTCCCTGCTACCTGCTGGGGGAGGGCTATGCCAAGACGTTCAAGGAGTTGATGGAAACGACCGACTGGGACCGCTATGGCGTTGGCAATTACGAGAAGTGCGCCGACTGCATGGTGCATTCCGGATTCGAGGCGACCGCGGTTGCCGATGCGATCAGCAGTCCCTGGAAGCTGGTGAAGCTGTCGCTGACGGGCGTTCGCACCGAGGGACCGATGGCGCCGGACATTCCGCTGGCGCGCCAGCGGCCGGCCGAATACGTATTTTCACGACACGTAGCCGAGAAGCTCCAGGCGCTTTCCAGAACCTGATCGACCTGCGGCCGACCCGGCGATTGTTGCCAGGGACGGAGACATCAGGTCAAATGGTCGCCGTCTGACAGTCGGTTTCGGGAATCGCCTTGCGCGTGTCGCGCAGGGGGCCGAGTCGCGGAATCGTGTGATGGCACTCACGGCTGACCAGGTCGCATTGCTGAAACACCTGCTGGATCAGGCGTTGCCGCTCGACGTGAACGGCCGTCAGCGCTGGCTCAGGAATCTGTCCCCCGAACATCAGGCGCTGGCCCCGGCGCTGCGCGAGGCGCTGCTGTCGGAGGACACGCAATCGGGCGTTGCCGTGCTGGCAACCGCTCCTGAAAATGACGGCACCGACGACGCGGTCACTGTACCGAGCGCCGGGCTGCGAGCCGGCCAACGGATCGGACCCTACCAGCTGGTGCGCGAACTGGGCGCCGGCGGCATGGCGGTCGTGTGGCTGGCGCGTCGCGATGGGCGCGAGGTTGCCTTGAAGCTGCCGCTGATGTCACGCCTGCGGCGGGACCTGGCGGAACGCTTCGCGCGCGAATGCGAGATCCTGGCCAGGCTCGAACACCCGAACATCGCCCGGATGTACGAGGCCGGCATATCGGACGACGGGCTGCCCTACCTGGCGCTGGAGTACGTGGAGGGCCTGCCGCTGACGACCTGGTGCGACACGCACCAGTTCGGCGTGCGCGAGCGTTTAAAACTGTTCCAGCAGGTCCTGGATGCGGTCCAGTACGCGCATGAGCGCCAGGTCGTGCATCGGGATCTGAAACCCTCGAATCTGCTGGTCACCCAATGGGGGCAGGTGCGGCTGCTCGATTTCGGCGTGGCCAAGATGCTGGCCGACGGACAGGTCGTCCTGCAGACGGACCTCACGCGGGTGTACGGGCGCATGCTGACGCCGGACTATGCGAGTCCGGAGCAACTGCAGAACAACCGCATCGGCGCGGCCAGCGACATTTACGCGCTCGGCGTCGTGCTGTACGAGTTGCTGGTGGGAAACCGGCCATACCGGATCAAGGTCGACCCTTCGGTGATGCCGCTGGAGCAGGCGATCCGGGATGCGCAGATCCGCAAGCCCAGCACGCAAGTGCAGGAGGCGGCCGCGGCGGCGCGCGCCACCAGCCGCGAAAAGCTGATGCGGCGGTTGCGCGGCGACCTGGACAACATCGTGCTCAAGGCGCTGGCCAAGCAGCCCGAGGCCCGCTACTCCAGCGTCGCATCGTTCGCCGCCGACGTGCAGCGTTACCTCAACGGTGATCCGGTCGAGGCGCGCTCGGATCGTCTGGGCCCCCGCACCGACCGCTTCCTGGTGAGTCACCCGTTCGCGACCGCGACCGTCGTCACGCTGATTGCAGCGGCGATCGAGCTGACAATGACGTACCGGATTGACTGGGTCGCGGCGCTGCATCGGGCCACCGAAAAGATCGGCGCATGGAGTGCGGCGGTGCTGCCGGCGCCGGAGCGAGCGATCGCCGTCGTTCCATTCACCGACCTGAGCGAGGCGCGCGACCAGGCGTATTTCTCCGAGGGGTTGTCCGACGAGCTGGCCGACCGCCTGGCGCGCATCGCGGACCTGCGGGTGATCGCCCGCACGTCGTCTTCCCGTTTCAAAGGCAAGAGCGACGACGCGCGCCCGATCGCCGAACAGCTCGGGGTGGCCGGTGTGCTGTCGGGCGACGTTCGCCGGACCGGATCGTCGATCCGGGTGAGCGCCCGCTTGATCCGCGGGTCGGACGGATCCAGCCTGTGGACGCAGACCTTCGATCGCGAAGCAACCGACGTCTTCAAACTGCACGACGAGATCAGCAGCGCTGTCGCCAGGGCGCTGCATGCGCCGCTGATGCAGGACCCGCCCCCGAATCCGGCCTCGGAGCGCAACTTCGATGCGTACGACGCGTTTCTGCGGGGAGCCTATTTTTCCCGGCGACCCTCGCAGGAAGACCTTCCAGAATCGATCGCGGCCTACCAGGAGGCGGTCCGGCTGGATCCGCAATACGCGCGAGGCTGGGCGGAACTGGCGCGCGCCTTCGTCCACCAGGGCCGCGGCCAGCCGGACGCGGTTGAAAGCGCGTACGCCAAGGCCAAGGAGGCGATCGCGCATGCGCTGGCCATCGACCCCAAGCAGCCGGTCGCGCACGCGATGCTGGGCTATGTCTACTGGGACTACGACCTGAACCGGGACGCGGGCCGGGCCGAATTCGAGAAGGCGCACGAGCTCGATCCGTCGGACGCCGATGTGCTGGCCGCGCTGACCACCGTCGCCGTGGCGCGCGGACGCCTCGACGAGGCGATCGACTTCGAGCGCCGCAACGTGGCCGCCGATCCGCTCAATGCGCCGACGCTCGGCGAACTTGGAAACCTGTATCGGAACGCCGGCCGCTTGGTCGAATCGGAACAGGCGCTTCGCAGGGCCCTGGCGATCGACGCGACCCTCGGTGGCGGCCACTGCGATCTGGGTCTGACGCTGGTCGCGCGCGGCCAGCCCGAACCGGCCCTGGACGCGATGCGGCGCGAGACCGATCAGGCGGCACGGGTCGGTTGCCTGCCGATCGCTTTATGGGCCCTGGGCCGGCACGCCGAAGCGGACGCCGCGCTGGCGTCGCTGATCGACCGCTACCCCGATTCGCGCGCCTACGGCATCGCGCAGGCGCTGGCATTCGAGGCGAAAAACGATGCCGCCTTCGAATGGCTCGAGCGGGCCTGGCGGCAACGCAACGCCGCCCTGGCGATGATCAAGGTCGATTACTTCCTGCACGGCCTGCGCGGCGATCCCCGCCTGGACGCGCTGCTGGCGAAAATGAAGCTGCCGCAGTGAGGGTATGCCAGGGGTACTGATCGTCACCGGTGCCGGTCGAGGAATCGGAGCGGCCGTTGCGCGCCTTGCGGCGTCCGAAGGCTATGCCGTGTGCGTGAACTACCTGAGCAACCGCGAAGCGGCCGCCGACGTCGTGGCCGCCGTTGCGGCCAAAGGCGCGACGGCGGTGGCGTTCCGGGCGGACGTTGCGCGCGAAGATGACGTGATGCGCCTGTTCGAACACGTGGACTCGTCGCTGGGACGCGTGACGGCACTGGTGAACAACGCCGGAATCCTGGAGAAGCAGTGTCGCGTCGAGGACATGGATTCGGCACGGATCAGCCGGGTTTTCTCGACCAACGTGGTGGCTGCGTTTATCTGTTCGCGCGAAGCGGTGCGGCGGATGTCGACCCGGCACGGTGGACCGGGCGGGGCCATCGTCAACATTTCATCCCGGGCGGCCCAGCTCGGCTCGCCGGGAGAGTACGTCGATTACGCCGCGTCGAAGGCGGCGCTCGAAACCTTGACGGTGGGTCTGGCCAGGGAGGTTGCCGCGGAAGGCATTCGGGTCAATTCGGTCTCGCCCGGTCACATCTACACGGATATTCACGCGCGCGGCGGTGAACCGGCGCGGGTCGATCGGCTCAAGGATTCGATCCCGATGAAGCGCGGCGGCACGGCGGACGAGGTGGCCAGGGCGGTTCTGTGGCTGCTGTCGGACGAGGCCTCCTATACGACCGGTGCGACCATTGACGTCTCGGGCGGCCGATAGCGCCTGCGGTCAGCCGGCCGCGCTCCGGGGCAGCTGCGCGCGCAGGTTCGCCAGCTCTTCCATCAGGTCCGCGACCAGCGCGGCCAGTTCCGGGTCGGCCTCGAACGCGATCTCCAGGCGCCGGATGGTGCGCACCCGCACAACATCGCGGCTGCCGAAGCGCCACTGCGACGGCCGGTCCCCTGGGGGACGCAGCCGGCCTTCGACCACGTGGCTGGCGACCCAGTCGGAGCTGACCGCGCAGGTGCCGCACAGCTGCTCCAGCGTCAGGCACGCTTCCTCCAGCAGGGCTCCCATCAGAACCGGTTGATCATCCATCGGTCAGCTCCCGGATGTGGCGCGCGGATCGAATTTCACATCGCGCGCCATGGCTTCGTACAGTTCCTTTGCGCGCGGGGTGTCGGCGGGCGGCCATACGACCCTCAGGTTCAACACCAGATCGCCCGGCGGATCGCTCGGAACCCCCCGGCCATGTACGACCAGCTGGCCTTCGGTCTGTGCCCCTGGCGGGACGCGTACCTTTAGAACCTTGCCATCCGGCGGTTCGACCGGGACGACCGCGCCGAGCGCGGCTTCCCACGGCGCAATCGGCAACTCCATCACCAGGTTGCGACCATCGATCCGGTAGCGCGGGTGCGGCTCGAAATGCACTTCGAGGTACAAGTCTCCCGGCGCGCCAGACCCGAAGCCGGGCGTGCCCTGGCCGGCCAGGCGGATCAGCTGTCCCTCGCGCACACCCGCTGGAATCTGCACGTCGAGGGTGCGCGTATCCAGCGTAAGGCGGCCTTTCTCGTCCACCTTCGGCACGCGCAGGCTGATCCGGTGGCGCGCGCCGCGCCAGGCGTCCTCGACGTCCAGCAGCACCTTGGCGTAGTGATCTTCGCCGCGCGCGGCGTCTGCGTGGCGCGCACCGGGGCGCTGGGCCGAGCCCATGCGCCCGAACAGCTCGGAGAAGAAATCGGAGAATTGCGCGGCGTCCCCGTCCGAAAATCCGCGCCCTGAGAACTCGTAACCGGCGTCCCAGTTCGGGGGCGGGCGGAAGTCCTCGCCAGGCGCATGGCCGGTGCCCAGCGCGTTGTAGGCAGCGCGTTTTTCCGGGTCGGACAGCACCGCGTTGGCTTCGTTGATCTCCTTCATCCTCTGCTCGGCATCGGGCTCCTTGCTGACGTCGGGATGGTACTTGCGGGCGAGCTTGCGGAAGGCCTTCTTGATCTGATCGGCGCCCGCGTCGCGAGGCACGCCCAAGGTTGCGTAGTAGTCCTTGAACTCCAAGCGGGCCTCCGAAATGACTTCGGCGCGCCACCAGGCCAGGCGCACGAAGCCGCAAGGGTACTCCTGGCGACCTGCGCCGCCGCTGGGGCCTTGATGCGCGGCTGGCGGTATCGTTGGCCCGATCGGCGGTCACACGCGGACGGATCGGAGGAGGAACAAATGGAAGGTGAATTGAAAACACTCGGCCACGTTCAGAGCACGCTGACCGAGATGGCGCTGAGGTTCGGACCCAAGCTCGTCGTCGCCGTGCTGATCATGGCGGCCGGCCTGGTCGCCAGCCGCTGGCTGGCGCGGGCGACCGAGCGGACGCTGCATCGGTGGGCGCTGGAGCCGCCGGTGCGGCAGCTGCTGGTCAGGCTGGTGCGCGTGCTGGTGCTGGGACTGTTCGCGATCGTCGCCCTGCAGAACCTGGGCGTGGAACTGCTGCCGCTGATTGCCGGACTGGGTGTCGCCGGCGCCGGCCTGGCATTGGCCACGCAGGGCGTGCTGAGCAACATGGTTGCCGGCCTGACGATCATCTTCACGCGGCCCTACCGGGTCGGCGAATCGATCGCGATCGTCGGGGTCGAAGGCACGGTGGAGGCGATCACGCTGTTCAATACGGTGCTGAGCCACGCGGACCGGTCGCGCGTCGTGATACCGAATCGCAAGATCGTCGGTGAAATCCTGCACAACTATGGCCGCATCCGGCAGGTCGTCGTCACGGTCGCCGTCGCGTACGACGCCGATTTGAAGCTGGCGCTGGCCACCGTCGACGAACTGGTGCACGGCAACCCGCGTGTGCTGGCCGATCCTGCGCCGGGGGTGCAAATCACGGCCCTGGGCGACTCGGCGGTGCGGATCAGCGCCAGCCCGTGGGTCGCGGTCGGCGACTATGGCGCGGTCGCCGGCGAGCTCAACCTGAACATCATCGAGGCGATGCGCCGGCGTGGCATCACGATCCCGTTTCCACAGCGGGAAGTGCGGCTGCTCAAAAAATGATTTTCTCCCTCTCCCGCGGAGCGGGACAGGGCCGGGGTGAGGGTGGTATGGGTGCCGTGGTGCTAGGGTGCTGCCCAGCCCAATTCCGGGCCCAGTACGCGCCGACACCGCCCCAGTACCTTGAGCGCGACGCCTGCGTCGGCCGCAACGCGCGCCAGATCCGGCAACTGGCCGGGTTCTCGAGCGATCGAGCCGATCACGGCCACCAGGTCGATGCGGCCGTCGGCCTTCATGCCGACAACCGCCGCCGGCGGCAGCCCGCGCTCGGCCGGGTCCGAAATCACGCGCAGCACGGCAAACGGGCGACCCGCACGCTGGGCCATGCCGGCGGCAACGTGCGACTCCATGTCGGCCGCGACCGCGCCCGTGGCGGAGTGCAGATGCAACTTGTCCACCGAGCGGATCAAGGGCGAATCGACTCCGGCCAGCGGCTGCGAGTCCGCCCCGCTCAGCGCTGCGCGCAGCCGCTCGCTCCAGCGCACATCGGTCGCGAAGCGGTGGGTTCCACCGACGACCTCGGCGGGAATCACGAGCGTTCCCGGCGCCCGCCCCGGCTGCAGTCCGGCGGCCAGGCCGAAGCTCAGCACGGCCTCGGCGCCGGCCGACAGGGCGCGATCGAGCTCGGCTTCGAGCCGGTTCATGTCTGCACCGGCGGCGATGGTCCGTCCCGGGGCCTGTCGTGCCACGCGCGCTTCGGCCAGCAGCCCGGTGACGACCACCAGGAAGTGCTGCGCCATCGGCCGATGGCTCCGCGTTACATCCCGATCCGCAGCGGCTCGGACCTGGCGGCCTTCAAATTGCGGTAACGCGCCAGCGCCCACAGGGGAAAGAACTTCGAGTATCCGTGATAGCGCAGGTAAAACACGCGCGGGAAGCCCGTTGCCGTGTAGTCCGGCTCGTCCCAGAAGCCGTCCGCGCCCTGCGTGCGCTGCAGGTAGCGGATGCCGCGCTCGACCGCCGGATCGTCGACGCGCCCGGCCGCCATCAGGCCCAGCAGCGCCCACGCCGTCTGCGACGCTGTACTGGGCGCCGCCTCATAGCTCCGGTACCCCAGCCGGTAGCTTTCGCCGTCCTCGCCCCAGCCGAAGTCCGGGTTCTGGATCGATTGGAGCCATCGCACCGCCCGCTGCACTTCCGGCGCGTCCCGGTCGACGCCGGCCGCATCGAACGCGCACAGCACCGACCACGTGCCGTAGATGTAATTCATGCCCCAGCGGCCGTACCAGCTGCCGTCGCGTTCCTGCGTGCGCCGCAGGAACTTCAGCGCGCGCTGCAGCGCCCGCCGGCGTTCCCGGGTCAGCGGCAGCTGCGCCAGCATCGATGCGCAGCGCGCCGTCACGTCCGCGGTCGGTGGATCGAGCAGCGCGCCGTGGTCTGAAAACGGGATGTGGTTCAGATATTCGTAATCGTTGTCGGCGTCGAAAGCGCCGAAGCCACCGCCGCGGCTCTGCATGCCCAGCACCCATTCGAGGCCACGCGCGACCGCCTCGCCGAACTCGGCTCCAAAGGGCAGACCGGAACCGCGCACGGCGCGGTCCATCGCCATCACCACGACGGCGGTGTCATCGATGTCCGGGTAGTGCGGATTGTTGTACTGGAAGGCCCAGCCGCCGGGGCGCACCGCGGGGCGCGTCATCGACCAGTCGCCCACGGTGTCGAGCACCTGGCGCGGTTTGAGCCATCGAAGGGCCCGCCCGGCCCGCGCCGTCGGCTCCTCGCCACCGACCTCCAGCAGCGCATGCGCGACCAGCGCGGTGTCCCACACCGGCGACACGCAAGGCTGGCAGTAGGCCTCGTGGTCCTTGATGATCAGCAGCCGATCGACCGAACGGCGCGCCGTGGCGCGGTCGGGGTGGTCCGGGCGGTAGCCCAGTGTGGCGTACATCATCACCGAATTGGCCATCGCCGGAAAAATGGCGCCCAGTCCGTCGTCGCCGTTCAGGCGCTCGGTGGCAAACTGCACGGCCCGCTCGATCGCGCGCCGGCGTGCTGCGGCCGGAAAGTGCGGCTCGATCAGGTGCAGCACGCGGTCGACCGCGCGGAAGATCTGGCTCCACGGGAAGCGGTGATGCTCGCCCCGGGGCCAGCGACGCACCAGCTCCGGCGGCGCGCAGAACAGCTCGGCAATGCCGACCTGCCTCGGATTGCACGCCAGGGGCCGCAGCGCATTGAGCACCGTCAACGGCACCAGCACCGTGCGCGCCCAGTACGAGATCTTCGCGATGTGAAACGGGAACCAGCGCGGCAGCAGCAGGATCTCGACCGGCATCACCGGCACGCTGCGCCATGGGATGGCCCCATACAGGGCCAGCAGCGAGCGCGTGAACACGTTGGTGCGCGCGGCACCGCCGTGCGCCAGGATCGCCGCGCGCGCGCGCGCCATGTGGGGCGCGTCCGGGTCGTCGCCGATCATCTTCAGCGCGAAATACGCCTTGACGCTGGCCGAGATGTTCAGCCGACCGCCCTCGAACAACGGCCAGCCGCCGTGCTCGCCCTGGATACGCCGAAGGTAGCTGCCGATCCTGCTTTCCAGCTGCGGGTCGGGCGTCTCGCCCAGCCAGTGCACCAGCAACACGTATTCGGCCGGGATCGTCGCATCGGCCTCCAGCTCGAACACGAAATGCCCATCGGGCTTTTGCAGGGCCTGCAGCGCGCGGGTCGCCTGGTCGATCGCATGCTGCAGCGAGCAGGGCTCGAGCGCCGCCCAGGTCGCGCCGGCCTTGGGCTCGTTCAGGCGCGCCGACATCTTCAGAACATTGGACCTGGCCGATTGGCGCAGGCTCTCGGTCTGGACCGACGCCCGCATCCGCGTGACCACGCGCGACAGACGCACCAGCTTGACCCCGACCTTTCGAACCGCGTTGTGCGCCATCAGAACACCCCGTGGCGCAGGACGTTGAAAAGCAGCCGGACCTTGCCGAGGCTGACGCGACGGCGCGGCGCGGCGAAGCCCTGCCGCTCGATCCGCTCCAGGATGTCGGCGTAGACCGATGCCATCAGCCGCGGTGAGCGCACCGCGGCGCGCCGGCACGAATCCATGATGCGGGCGGCCTGCTGGAAATGCTCCCGCGCACGCGCCACCAGCGGGGCACAAGCCCGGCCGATGTTCGGATGTGTCACCGCCGCCTGCGGCTCGGTGTCGGTGATGCCGGCGGCGACCAGCGCTTCGCGCGGCAGGTAAAGGCGCCCGATCGCGGCGTCCTCGTCCAGGTCGCGCAGGATGTTGGTCAACTGCAGCGCGCGCCCCAGGTGGTGGGCCAGCGGCCGCGCCTGCTCCGGCGGTACCCCGAAAATCCGTACCGAGAGGCGTCCGACCGCACTGGCAACGCGGTCGCAGTACAGGTCCAAGGTGGCCCAGTCGGGGGCCCGGATATCACGTTCGGCATCCATCAGCATGCCGTCGATGATAGCGTCGAAGTCCGGCTGTTCCAGGCCATAGCGCCGGACAACGGGCGCCAGGGCCGCCAGATGCTCCGGTATGTCGCGTCCTTGATACAAGTCGGCCAGGTCGCGGCGCCACTGGGTCAGTTCGGTCTGCCGTTCGGCGCGCGACCCGTCGCGGTCGGCGATGTCGTCCACGGCCCGGCAGAAGCCGTATACCTGGTACATGGCCTCGCGCTGTTGTGCCGGCAGGATGCGCAGGGCTGCGTAGAACGAGCTGGAGCTGGCGGCGGGCGCCGCCGAGGACTGCCGCCGTGCGGCCGGCTGTGCAATGCCGATCGTCACGCTCCGCCCCGATGCGCGCTATGGCCTGGCGCGGCGTGCAGTCGGCGCGCGAGCTCCGAGCCCACGGCGCCGCCCGCCAGCCACAGCGCTTCGATCCGGCTCAAGTGAACCGGCTCGCTGAGCGGGTCGCGCTCGAGCAGCCACCCGTTGAGCTTGCGGGCGACCGCCACGATCACGGCCGTTTCCACGCCGAGCCGCAGGTCCTTGACGAAGGTTGGAAGCTGCGCTGCCGGTGGCAGCAGCGATGCGGTCCGGCGCGCCACCGATTGCAGGCAGGCGCGCAATTCGGGCGTGGCTCGCGGGGCGTCCAACGCGGTGACAAAGGTGCCGTGCCGCTCGAACGCATCGAGCGGCACGTACACGCGGTCCAGCGCCCGGTAGTCCTTTGCGCAGTCCTGCAGATGATTGATGACCTGCAGCGCCGAACACAACGCATCGCTCGGTTCCCAGCTCGCGCGGCTTTCGCCGTGCAGGTCGAGCACGAAACGCCCCACCGGCATGGCCGAGTAGCGGCAGTACTGCATCAGGTCGTCCCAGTCCCGGTACCGGCGCTTGGTCACGTCCAGTCGGAACGCGGTCAGCAGGTCCAGTGCGTGCTGCGCCGACAGCCCCCGTTCCCCCAGCTGCGCGCGCAGCGGCAGTGCCGCCGGATCGCGGTCCGTCCTGCCGAGCAGCGTGGCCTCCAACCCGTCGAGCAGCTCGAATTTCGCCTCGGGCGCAAGGCTGGGGTGATCGGCCACGTCGTCGGCGGCTCGTGCGAAGCGATAGTAGGCAAGGATCGGGGCGCGCAGGCCGGGGGCGATCAGGCGCGAGGCGACCGGAAAGTTCTCCTGCGTCTTGCCGGTGCCGTAGTCTTCGCAGGTCATGCTTGCACGCGCCCCTTCCAAAGGCCGCCGCGGCCGCGGGCGTGCTGGTGCGCGCTGTCGAGTGTGAATACGAGGTAGGCCGCGGCGATCGCGGGCAGGCACACGGTCCATGCCGGCGACAGCCGGTAAAAGCGCACCGTCGGCCAGAATGCGAATGCCATCAGGGCCCAGGCGCCAGCCGCGATCCATCGGGCGCTGCCCGACCCGAGCAGCGCGATCAGCGGCGCGGCCAGGTAAGCCAGCGCCAGGCCCGCCACCGTCGCGGCCAGCCACCACGGCGAAAACCGCAGTTGCGCGTAAGCGCTGCGCGCCACCATACGGCGGATGTCGCCGAACGCAGGATAAGGGCGAAGACTGCGCACCCGCTCGGTCAAGCCCAGCCAGATCGGACCGTGCCGCTTCAGCCGCATGGCGAGCGCGCAGTCGTCGATCAACGCGCCCCGGATCGAGTCGATCCCGCCAGCGGCGGCCAGCGCGCTACACCGCACCAGCATGCAGCCGCCGGCGGCTGCGGCGGTCGCGCGCTGGTGCCGATTGACCCAGGCGAACGGATACAGCATCTGGAAGAAGAAGATGAATGCGGGCACCAGTGCCCGTTCGGCCAGGCTGCTGCAGCGCAGTTTTGCCATCAGCGAAACCAACGCCAGCTCGCCCGCCTCGGCGCGACGTACCAGGCTGCGCAGCGTGTCGGGGGCGTGTCCGATGTCCGCGTCGGTCAGCAGAAGGTACTCGGGACGCGCCGGCGTCTGCAGGGCGCGCACGATCCCCTGGCTCACCGCCCACAGCTTTCCGGTCCATCCGGCCGGCAGCTTGGCGCCTGGCACGATCACGAGCTGGTCCGGAGCGCTGCTCGCCAGGCCGCGCGCCACGGCGAGCGTCGCGTCGCTGCTGTCGTCGTCGACCAGGATCACCGAGAACGGCCCCGGATAATCCTGCCGCAGCAGCGTGCCGACCGAATCGGCAATCACCTCGGCCTCGTTGCGTGCCGGCACCACGGCGACCACCCCGGGCCAGCGGGATGCGATTGCGCCGATTGGGTCGCGATCGTCCCGCACCGAGCCGGTCCAGAAGCGGCCTCGCCCCAGCAGCAGATGGATCCAGATGGCCAGCGCGACGAGCGCAACGGCGGTCTGCACGGCAGTCGTGCTCATCGGATCGTGCCCGCCTGCCGGAACCAGGCGATCGCGTCCTTCACGGCCTCGATCGGCGCACGCGCGCTGTAGCCGAGCTCGGACTGCGCCTTGGCGCTGGTGAAGAACATCTTGTACTTGGCCAACCGCAAACCGTCCAGCGTGGCGAACGGCTCCCGGCCGGTGAAGCGCGCGATCGTTTCGGCGGCGAACGCGATCGGGTAGACCGCGGCCCGCGGCAGCCGCACGCGTGGCGCTGCGCGGCCGGTCAGGCCGGCGATCATCTCGAGCATCCGCGCCAGCGTCACGTTCTCGCCGCCCAGGATGTAGCGTTGGCCGATCCGCCCGTGCTGCAGCGCCAGCAGATGTCCGCGCGCGACATCGTCCACGTGCACCAGGTTCAGCCCCGTATCGACGAAAGCCGGCATCCGTCCCGAGGCAGCCTCGACGATGATGCGCCCGGTCGGGGTGGGGCGCACGTCGCGCGGGCCGATCGGCGTGGACGGGTTCACGATCACGACCGGCAGCCCATCGGCGGCTGCCATCTGCAGCGCCAGCGCTTCGGCCGCGACTTTGCTGCGCTTGTAGGCCCCGATGGCGGCATCCTGCGAGAGCATCACGCTCTCGTCGGCCGGCGTGCCGTCCGGATTCAACCGCAGCGTGGCCACGCTGCTGGTGTAGACGATGCGCTCGGCGCCCGCTGCCCGGGCGGCGAGCAGCACGTTGCGCGTGCCCTCCACGTTGTTGCGGACGATCTGGCCCGGATCCGGGGCCCACAGCCGATAGTCGGCGGCCACGTGAAAGACGAAGCGCGCTCCAGCGGCCGCGTCGATGACCGCGCGCTCGTCGCGCAGGTCGGCCTGGACGATTTGCAACCCCGGCAGATCCAGGTTGGTGCGCGGGCTGGTCGGACGCACCAGGGCGCGGACGCGATAGCCCTGCGCGAGCAGCACGCGAGCCACGGCCGAGCCGACGAAGCCCGATGCACCGGTGACGAAAGCCAGATCCACGATCAGCCAGCCAAGCAGAGCGACCGAATTGTCGTTACCCCCGTTTGGAGGGTCCGAAGCTTATCCGAACGCACCGGACGGGCCCGTCCCGCCGCCGCCTGTCGGAACGGGCGTCGGCTATCTGCCTTTGTCGCCGTCCTTCCTTTGTGGATGAACTTTTCGAGCAACGGCGGGGCTGGCCCCCGCCGAGCGGGTCTCAGCGCAGGTCTGGACATCGGGCCGCTAAAGAGTAGAGTTGTCAGTGCGGGTATTTCTCCGCGCGGCCAACAGCCCGAAAACCAGAATCGGGACGGGCCGGGAGGAGGTGCCATGAAGCGCTCACGCGTCGCCGCCGCTGCAGTTGCGGTTGGGGTGTCGCTATTGACCTCGGCCGGCTACTCCCAGTCGCCGGCCCCTGGGGCCCCGGCCGGCTCGGCCGTCCCGAGCCCCGGGACCGATCCGGCCTCAGTCACGCCGACCGCAAAAATGAGCGGGCGCGAGATGCTGAATGCCGCGCTGCAACCGGTTCAGCAGCAAGTCGCCGCCAGCCTGCAAGTGGGCGTTGGCCTGCTGTTCAACCGGCTTTTCAGCGCCCTGGGAGCTTCCAACGCATCGCTGCCCGCGATTGCAGCGCCCGCTGCCCCCAACTACCAGGCCGCTCAAGCGGCCGCCCCGACCTATGGCGCCGGCGCCGGCGCGGCCGCTTATCCTGCGCCGGCGGCTGCGGCGGCCCACCCAGTTGGTCAACCGGCGAGCGACCCCACCGCGGCTGCCCAACCGAGCCCGCCGGCCTATGGAGTCAGCGCGAGCGCCCAAGCGCCTGCGGCCGGCTATCAACCGCCGCCGCCCGCGGCACCGGCTGCCCCCGACACTTCGGCGGCCACTGCGAGCGGCGCCTCGGCGTTGGTGCCGTCGGTGGTCTACGCGCTGGATCAGGTCGACCCGGCCACGTTCGCCACGATCGGCTCGATCGATCTGAGCCACGGCCCCCCGCTGCTGCACACGGGGGACGTCTTCGCAATCCGCTATTCCACCAACGTGCCCGGGCAGGTGCGAATCGACAATATCGATTCTGCCGGCGTCACCAACTCGCTGGGCACGTACACGGTCGTTCCCGGGCGCGACAATCGCATTCCGGTGACCAAGGGGATCATGTTGACCGGGGTCACCGGCATGGAACAGTTCAAGATGTACTTCTACCCGTGCGTCAGCGACGCGGGCAGCGGGTCCTCGGGTGTTGCCGCGGCACTGCCTGCCTGCTCGGGCGCCGCGAACCCGAAGCTTGCGATGGCGAGCAAGCGCCTGGTCGTGGCGAAGAGCGCCACGAATCTGGAAAGTCCCGATCCGACGATCGCTGTGGCCGCGACCGCCAACTACCGTCCCAACGACGTAACGGAGAACGACTTCGCGTTGCAACACCTGCCGCGCCAGTAGCAGTCGGTGGGGCAATTAACCGGCCGCCTTCAAGCTCACTCCGTGCGCAGCGCAATCCGACTTCTGATCCTGACCGCTTCCGTGGCGGCCGGGACCGCGTCTGCCGAGGACCGCGCGCTGATCATGACGATCAGCGACTACCAGGGCAACGCGGCACTGCCGGGCGTCGCATTCGATGCCGCCAATGCGCAGCGCATATTGCTGAAGCTGGGCTTTGCCACCAATCACGTGCGCGTCGCCCCGGAGGAAGGGTTGACGCTGCAAGGCATGCAGAGCGAACTCGCCAATCTGGTCGAGCAGACACGGGACGGCGATCGGGTCTTCGTCTATTACTCGGGGCACGGCACCAGTTATACGACCAATACCGGCGCGTGCGAGCAGGCGCTGGTGTCGCGCGATTTGCAGGCGCTGTCGTCGCCCGCGCTGTTTGACTACCTGAAGAGCCTGCGCGACCGCGCCAGCCGAGTGGTGGTGATCCTCGATTCCTGCTTCTCGGGCGGTGTCGCCGTGGCCGACGCTGCCGCCACGCGCTCGATGTCACGGGCCGGGCATTTGAGGCCGAAGTACTTCAAGGCGTCGGACAGCGACGACAAATGTTCCAATGCGGTCAACATGGCCCCGAAGGTGCTGCGGGGCCTGCGCGGTGCCAAGAGCGCCGTGAATCTCGAGCGCAACTACGTGTACATGGCCGCCGCGCGCGACAACGAAGTCGCTTATGACGACGGGACAAAGGGCGGGATCGCCACCAACGCGCTGGCCGATTGCCTGGCGAGCGGGGCGCAAGACACCGACCACAGCGGCACGGTGTCCTTCGGGGAGCTGACCGCCTGCGCCCAGGCGCGCATCGATTCGAAGGGCTCCGGCAGCGACGCAGTCCAGCAGCACCTGGTGGTCGCCGGCAACGACGGCCTGCCGATCGCCAGCGCGGCGCCGACCGATCCGGGCGCCAGTTCGAACCCGAAGGCAACGCTGCGGGACCTGCTCGCCGGCGCCGATGCGCGCTGGGGCGTCGATGTACAGCCGAGCCTGCAGCGCTTGATCATCCAAAAGGATTCGTTCGGGCTGACGGTCACCAGCGGTCGCGACGGATACGTCTACGTGTTCTACGTCGGCTCCGACAATCGCGAATTTCTGCAACTGTACCCGGCCGGAACCGGCCAGCAACAGTCCGTGCGCGCCGCAGTCCCGTTCGCCGTACCGCAACAGTGGCGCGGCGGCGGGCCTGCCGGAACCGACGACTTGCTCGTCGTCGTAACGCCTCAGTCTCGTAATCTTGATGCGCTGTTCGGCAGCGCGCGCACGGCCCCTGGAACGTATGCGAGTGCAGGCGAGCTGCGCGCGGCGCTCGGAGTCTGCACGGCGCAGCCGGGCCAGCCGTGCGGCGGCCCCTCGACACGCAACCTGGTCGCAGTCGTCCCCGGCAGTACGCCGACTGACGGATATGGGGCAGCTCTGGTCTCAATCGAAGAGAGCGCGCAGTGACGGTCCGATAGCCCGCCAGTCGGGATTGCGTGAATAAATCCGTCCTTACCCCTGACACCAAAACGAAGAAGGGGTTGATTGGAAAAGCGGTAATCCAAGCCGGGCACGAGATCTAGAAATCTTCCGGGGAGGGGACAACCATGGCAACCACCATGTCGAGACGAGTCGAATCAGCGCTGGGCACGCTTGTGGCGATCGTCGTCGGATTCCTTGCCGGCGTCCAACCCGCGCACGCTCAAATCAACGTCAACAAGGCGCGCATCGGGTGCCTCGATATCCAGACGGACGGCAACTTGACCGGATTGGTGGCGCAAGCCTGCAACGGCAAGTGGGACTGTTCGTACAAGGCTCCGACCGAGTCCCAGTACAAGGCGGCCGGGGTTCAAGCGAAGACGAGGAGCTTCTGCAGCCAGGGAATGGAGATTACCTACCTGTGCGCAGCCAACGACTTTCATACGGTCGGCGTGCCGGGCGATGCGTGGAACAACCCACCGGCGCAGCTGCATTGCAACCCACCGCAGGCTGCGCACGTGCCCAAGCCGGACCTGATCACGGTCAGTTCCGCGCGCATCGGCTGCCTCGACATCCAGAAAGACCCGAATCTGACGCCGCTGGTGGCTCGGGCATGCGACGACCGGAAAACCTGCTCGTACAAGGCTCCGACCGAACAGCAGTACCGGGCCGCCGGAGTGCAGGCGCTGACGCGTTCGTTTTGCACGCAGGGGATGCAGATCTCGTACCAGTGCGGGCACAACGACTTTCACACCGTCGACGTGCCGGGTGACGCCTGGAACCACGACGCCGCAGTCCTTGATTGCAGTCCTCCGGTAACTGCAACCGGATCGTCGTCCCATCCGGACGTGATCAATATCACGGGGGCGAGAATCGGCTGTCTGGACATTCAGAAGACGCCGAATATGACGTCGCTGGTGGCCGCCGCCTGCAACGACAAGAAGGCCTGCTCGTACAAGGCGCCGACCGAACAGCAGTACAAGGCGGCCGGAGTGAAGGCAGCCACCCGGAGCTTTTGCACGCAGGGCATGGAAATAAGCTACAACTGCGGCCACAACGACCCTCAGTCGGCGTTCGTGCCGGGCGACGCCTGGAATAACCCGCCCGCCGAGTTGTTGTGCAATCCAGCCGCCCTTCCGCCCAACCACGTGTTTACAGCCGGAACCGGCGCCATCGGAGTCACGAAGGCGAGAATCGGTTGCCTGGACATCCAAACCGACGGCAACCTGACAAGGTTTGTCCAAGGGGTCTGCAACGACCGGCTCGAGTGCAGCTATAAGGCGCCGACCGAGGCTCAGTACAGGGCCGAGGGGGTGCAGGCCAAGACCAGGCAATTTTGCACGCAGGGGATGGAGATCACTTATCGCTGCGGTCAGAACGACGAGCAGGTGGTCAAGGTCGATGGCGATGCCTGGGTTCATCCGCCGGCCGAACTGATCTGCGACGGCAGAACGATCGCGACGAATCGGCAGAGCCTGACCCCCCCGCCTCAAGGAACCCCGACCGAGCCCGCCTGCACGGTGCCGGCGGTCTGGACCCAGGATCCTGCTGCGGCCACCGAGTACATCCTGGCGCCATCGAACATGCTCGACTGGACACCGACCCAGTCGCGTGGCGATTACACCTTCATCGGGTTCCGCCCACCGCAGCCGGCTACTCGTGCGATGTATCGATCGGCCCCGGTCACCGGCAGCCCCCAGGGAGCGCCCGGAAGCACGTTGGGAGCGAACGAAGGGCGGGTGCGAAGCGAATTGCGCGAAGTGGCCCAGGCCAGGAGTCCGCTTGGCGCCCTGTGCAAGGCCGCTCAGATGTACACGCACAACAAGCCGGCGCCGAATGCAGACACCCCATCCGACCTGCAGTTCGGCGATGCCTTTGCCGATCTGAGCGTGACGGGCAAACACA
The DNA here is from genome assembly GCA_035511515.1 of Burkholderiaceae bacterium. Taxonomy (GTDB): domain Bacteria; phylum Pseudomonadota; class Gammaproteobacteria; order Burkholderiales; family Burkholderiaceae_F; genus VBCK01. The sequence continues at coordinate 31,130 of DATKFG010000082.1, forward strand.
CGTTCGCCGAGTTCGTGCGGCTGCGTCCCACCGCCGCGACCTTGAAGACCGACAGAGATTGCGCCGGCGCTTCGGATGCCGGGATCGCCCGAGCGCTGGACCGGGCCTACCAGGTGGCCGACGCGCTGCGCCTCCCGCACGATTCGCCGCAGCGCAAGGGGCTCCATTGGATTGCGGTCTCCGGGGAGGACGACCAACCCTACCGGCCGGTCAACGTGCCTTCGACCAGCTATCCGCAGTTCGAAATCGCGGTCGACCTGCCAAAGTGGAACATTCGAGGCATCCAGACGCGCTACATGCTGGCCCACCGGACCCCGCCGGCCTTTCAGCGACCCGCCCCGCTGGTCGACGGCGGGCCCGGGCACCAGGTCCCGGCCGACGTGCTGCCTGCGCTGGCGCCCGATGCGCAGGTGCTCCTGTTCATTCACGGCATGGATTCGAAACTGGAGGAAGCCGAGGATCTGACCAAGGCGCTTCATCAACTGCCCGACGGCAAGAACTGGACCGTGTTGTCGCTTGATCTGGCGAGCAGCGGATACACCGACAACCTCGATCCCGGGCTGATTTCGCCCGCCGGCGCCGTGGCGTGCCACCACACGCCCTTGATCGATTTCCTTGAAGACTTCATCATCACGTTCGTCGCTACGCTCGACCGGCAACTCCAAGGAACCCTCGAACCCAGGATCAAGGCCGTGGTCGGCGGCAGCCTGGGCGGCAACATGTCGATGCGGCTGGGTCGACGCACCGATGTGAACTGGATCACCCACGTGGTTCCCTGGTCTCCGGCTGCGATCTGGCCGTCGATGATCGCCCGACCCAACTGCGTCTCCTGCGGTTGCGATACCGGGTGGGACATGCTGAAGGATCGAGCCGTCAATCAGTCCCTGGACTGGGCCGGCAAGGATCCGAGGTTCCTGCCCAAGAACGAGACGCCCGAGCTGCGCCGGGAGCTGTTCTACGGAGGTTTCGACTGGGCCCCGGTGGGCGGGCTCGGCGGGCCGCCCCAGGCGATGTGCTGGTTCTCGGACAATTACCGATGCAAGCAGGCGCTGATACTCGGATCGCGCATCGACCGGCAGGAGACCTACGACAAAAACTTCCGCGCCTGGCACTGGGAACTCGGTGCCGAACAGCTGGCCTTCAGCCACCAGCAATTCTCGCCGAACACAAACCAACCGCTGTATCTGAAGAACACGAAGCCGATGCTTCTTTTCACCGGCTACGAAGACACCTGCGGGGGTCTTGGCCAATACACGCGCGACGTCTCGGAAAAAATGGTCAACACACCGGGCTACGCGCGCTTCCTGAACAGGACCGGCCACTCGCTCGACAACGAACATCCGGACTTCATCGCACGCGAAATCGCCGAGTTCCTGAAGTGATGGCTAGGTTTTACGAACAGCCTCCGCCTTCGTTCTGCGAAAAGCAGGACCGATGGGGGTCTGAACGACGGCCTCAGAACAGATTCGCAGTCCACTGCGGCTTGGTGACTGGGTGTTTCCTGAACTCGACGCGGGGGGAAAGCCGATGGGAAAGTCTGTGACGTGCGCTTTGGTTGCAATCGGATCTCTTGTGTTGCTTGCTCCCGCCTTATCTCAGACAGATGCTCGATGCATGTCCACGTGCCTGGCACAATCCTGTCCGTCGGCCGATTTCCCGAATGCGAGCGCCCGCACCGCCTGCTTGAACCGCTCCCGCGCGAGCTGCACCAGTGACTGCGCCGCTCCAAAAAAGAGCCCCCCGGCGACGGGAGGAGGCAGTCCGGTTCCGGCAGGTCCGTTGAGAGGTTTTGTGGATCTGCACGCCCACCTGATGGGCCACCTCGGATTTGGCGGCACTCTGCTGTACGGAGGTGTGGACGTTGGATCTCCCATGCCACTCGGCCCCGATTGCCAGGCCAACTACACCGCCCGAACCATCGACGACGCTTTGGGGCACGACAATCCGGTGCATGGGGGAAAGAACTTCATCAACAACAAATGCGGCGATTACATCCGCAACGCGGTCGTGACCCAGGTCGAGCAAAGTCTGACGCAAACGCCAATGGACGAGCCCGCGTTGGGCTTTTGCGCCAGTACCAGCAGTTGCGCCCTTGCGTTCCCGGGTATGCCCAGGCAGCACGCGAGTTTCGAAAATTGGCCCAGGTGGAACGATGTTACCCACCAGAAAATGTGGGTCGATTGGGTGCAACGCGCGCATTGGGGAGGCTTGAACGTCATGGTGGCGCTTGCCGTCAACAGCAAGGTGCTTGCCGACATGACTCAAGACCACCACCCGGAAAAGGGGGACCAGCCGACCGACGACAAGGGGTCGGGCGATCTTCAGATTCAAGCCATCAAGGATTTCGCGAGTCGACATTCGGACTGGGTGGCCGTAGCTTATGACTCGACCCAGCTTCATGACATCGTTGCGCGAGGCCATCTGGCGATCGTGCTGGGCGTGGAGCTCGACAACATCGGCGATCTGGTCGGAAACGTTCCCGCACCAGCCCTGGTGGCGGAAGTCGACCGTCTGTACAAGGAGGGCGTGCGCTACATTTTCCCGATCCATCTGGTCGACAACCCGATTGGCGGGACTGCGGTCTACATCGACGAAATGAATAAGGCCAACAAGTACGAGGAGGGAGCATATTGGACGCTCGCGTGCGCGGACCGGAATGAGAAAATCAACTACATCTATAACGCTCCGCCGCCTCCTTCATCCGGCCCGCGGCCGGATATCTTCGAAGCCGCCTGGAATTCGATCACGAATTCGATCGGTCAATTTGCGGAGGACGAAGCGATGAAAGCGCGTCTTCACACGCTGCTTCAACCCGGGCCCACGTTGGATTGCAACAACAGCAAGCAATACGGCAACAAAAACGCCCGCGGGCTCAACCCGAGCGGGATCGGTCACATCGCTATCAAGCAGATGATGAAGCACGGCATGTTGATCGACATCGATCACATGTCGAGCGCGTCGGCCAACGGAACCCTGGATCTTGCCTTTTCGGCGTCGCCGAAGGGCTATCCGCTGAACAGCGGCCATAACGGATTGCGAGGTTTTTTTGAAAACGGGAAGTCCAGCGAGCGCTCGTTCACCGCTGAGCAGTATCAAAAGATCGGCAAACTGCATGGCATGGCCGGGATCGGTTCGGCTCAGACGGCCTCTCATGACTGGGCCCGCATGTACAACGCGGTTCTTGCCGAAATGCACAAGACGGAGCCGACTGCCGCGGGTGGTTTCGGTACCGATTTCAATGGCCTCGAGTTGGGCATGCCACCCCCACCCAAACCGGTGATTCGAAATTGCGAGGCCGATTACGTCATCGAAAACTGCGAGGCGAGTTCGGATGCCGGAACGGCGCGTCACAACGCCTGCGTGGCCGCCGGCAAGAAGGCCTGTCTCGGAAAGCCGCCTGTTTGCGTTCAATATTGCGATTATCGTGGTACTTATCTTGCATATGACTCCGTCAAATTCCCGATGGGCACGACAGACACGAAGAGCTGGGATTACAACGCGATGGGAGTCGCCCATTATGGAATGCTGCCGGATTACGTGCAGGACGTGGCTCGAAACTTCAAGGCGACCGCAGGTGCACCTGGTGGCGCGAGCCTGGTCAACGACAGTCTGATGAACGGCGCCGAATATTTCTATCAGACCTGGAAGAGGGCCGAGGAGCAAGGCCAGTTCGTAAAGTAACGAGGGCGCTCATGCGTGAATTCCTCGTTCTACCCGCCTTGCTGGTCGCCGTTGCCGCACATGCAGCGCAGCAACCCGTCTCGGCGCCGCAGCGCGACGCCAAGCGCGTCGCGCTGGTCATCGGCAACAACGCCTACCAGGGCGTGCCGCCGCTCGCCCGAGCGGTCAACGACGCGACGGCAATGGCCGCCGCGCTGAAGAAGATCGGTTTCACGACGACGCTGCTGACCGATGCGACGCAGAAGCGGATGAACAAGGCGATCAACGAGTTTGCCGAGGGTATCGCCGGTGGCGGCGTGGGCGTGATGTTCTTCGCCGGGCACGGGGTGCAGATCGACAACCAGAATTTCCTGCTGCCGGTCGACATCGAGGAGCCGCAGCGCGATTCGGACGTTCAGGACCAGGCGGTGAGCCTGCAGGCGGTCCAGGAGAAGCTGGCGCAGGTGCGCGCGAGGTTTGCGCTGATGGTGATCGATGCCTGCCGCGACAACCCGCTGCCGCGCAAGGCCGGGCGCAGCATCGGCGGCACGCGCGGCCTGTCGCAGCCGACGGCTCCGAACGGGCAGATGATCATTTTCTCGGCCGGCGCCAACGAAACGGCGCTGGACTCGCTGTCGCCGACCGACCGCGATCCGAACGGCCTTTTCACCCGCGAATTCCTGCCGGTCCTGAGTCGGCCGGGTCTGAGCGTCAGCGATGCTCTGAAGGCTGTGAAGAAGGGCGTGATCGCCAAGGCCGGCAGCGTCAATCACGATCAGCATCCGGCGGTCTATGACCAGACCGACGGCGACTTCTATCTGGTGCCGGGGACGCTCAATGCCGGCTCGAGCGCGACTTCAGAGCCGGATCATGCCCCGTCCACTGCGAGGCAGGCGGCTGCGCCCGCCGGGCCGCCGGGCCAGGATGAGGACGAGATGCTTTGGACCCAAATCAAAGACTCGAAGCGACAATCGGATTACGAGGCGTACCTGAACAAGTTTCCCAGCGGGCGCTACGCCGAAGTGGCCAAAGCCGCGGTGCACGGCATCGCTTTGATTGCCGACCCCAGAACGGGATGCAAGATGTGGACAAAATGGACGCGAGCGAGCCTGACCTGGACCGGCGGATGCATCGACGGGCTTGCCGAGGGCAGTGGCACATTCGAATTGATCGACGGCGAACGAAAGGTCGTGGGGCAGAAGACCGAAAAGGCGGGGCACAACATCGGGCCGATGTCGCAAAAATATTATAAGAACGGTCAGCTCACTCACAGCTGGGAGGGGGAGATGATCAGAACGAAGGATGGAAAATTGGTATTCAGTGGAACGATCGTTCATGAATCGAGCGATGACAAAATTGCCAGCGAAACCGGAAAGTTTATGAATGACTTTCTGTTTGACGGAAAGGCGACGTTCCGCGATGGGACTGAGAAGACCTGCCAGTTTGCGGAGGACGGAAACGCTACCGGTATCTGTCATCTCAAAGGGAAAGACGGATACACGTATGACGGCGATTACAAGGACGGTCGCAGGACCGGGCACGCGAAGATCCACACCGACAAATGGGACTACGAGGGCTCGGTGAAGGATGGAGCGCCCGACGGCTACGGAAAGGCGGCCTTTTCCAATGGAGATACCTATGAGGGCGATATCCAATCAGGGAAGAACAACGGAAAGGGCGTGTACGTGTCGAAGAATGGCTGCCGATATGTCGGTGACTTTGTGGATGGGAAGCGCCACGGACAGGGCGTGTACACATGCCCAAATGGCACCCGCCAGGAAGGCAGGTTTATTGCGGGAGTCTATGCCGGGAAATAGGACGCACTGGCATCAATTCGGCGGCGCCAGATTGAAGACGAACTGACCCGTTTCGTATTTGTCGGAAAACTGCCCTTGCACCGTTTGATCGACGATGCGCCCGTGCAGCGTGACGCGGGCGCTGGATTTGCCGTCGGGGTATGTCGACTGTATCAATCCGAGCATTTTTGGAAGGAACGTCGTCCCGTGTCCGGTGACGTTGTCCGGATTTGACAGGTTGATCCTGCCCGTCAGACGTACCCCGTTGCTGCCCTGATATTCGAAGCTTCCACCCTGCGTGAATGAACGAGCAGCATCCGGGCCACGGCCGACCCGACAAATCCCGACGCGCCGGCGACGAAGGCCAGATCCACGATAGGTTATTGAAGCAGGAGAGCAAGGACCCGGATTTTCGGGTCGCGAGGGCCCGAAGCTTATCCGAACGCACCGACCCCCATGCCCGGCGCTTGAATGCGGGCGCCCCGGGCCTTAACGTGAGGGAATTACTCCCCTCTTCCGCTTGCGGGTGCAAGGCCGATCGGATCCGGCCGTCGCGGCCGCACGGCCTCGCCCTGGGTCTGGACATCGGCCCGGTAAGGCGTAGAGTCGGCGGTGTGGGTATTTTCACGCGGCCGAACTCCGACGGGTCACAAACGGAGCGGTCCGGGAGGCGCGATGAAGGGTGCACACTTGGCTATCGCTGCGGTCGCGGCGTCGCTGCTGGCGGTCGGCTGCACCCAGTCGCCGAGCTCAAGCACCCCCGCGGCCCCGTCCACCTCGAACTCCGATCCCGCGCCGGCCAACGTGTTCGGCGCGCTGGCCGGCGCCAACTCATCGGCATCCGGTACCGCGGGGGTCGCTGCGGTTCCAAGCTACCCGAACCCAGCGTCGGCCGCCCCGGCCTACGGATCGGGCCATCAAGCCCCGCAGCCGGCCGCCCCTGCCTACGGGCAGGGTGACACCTCCGCCGCTCCCCAGCCGGCTGCTGCTCCGGCAGTCAACCCGTACGCTCAACCGGCCAGCGACCCCGCCGCGGTGGCCGCCCCCGGTACGCCAGCGATCGTGCCGTCGGTGGTGTACGCACTGGACCAGGTTGATCCGACGACGTTCGCCACGATCACCACGATCGATTTGAGCCACGGTGCGCCGGTGCTGCACACCGGCGATGTCTTCGCGATCCTCTACTCCACCAATCTGCCGGGACAGGTGCGCATCGACAATGACGACTCGGCGGGGGCGACGAACCCGCTCGGCACGTATACGGTCGTTCCAGGGCGCGACAACCGGATTCCGGTGACCAAGGGTGTCCAGCTGACCGGAGTCACCGGTACCGAACAGTTCAAGATGTACTTCTACCCGTGCGCCGCTGCCGATCCGAGCGGTGGGTCCGGGAACGCTGCGGCGGCGACAGGGCTGCCCCCGTATTCAGCGGCCGCCAGCCCGAAGCTCGCGATGGCGAGCAAGCGCCTGGTGGTTGCCAAGAGCGCCACGAATCTCGAGAGCCCCGATCCGACCATCGCGGTCGCGGCCGCGGCAAATTACCGCCCCAACGACGTCACGGAGAACGATTTCTCGATGCAGCACATGCCGCGCCAATAGTCTGGGACGCGGTGGGCCAGAAACCAGACCTTCCAACTGATTCCGTGCGCGGCGCGGTCCGACTCCTGATGCTGTCCACTTCGTTGTCGCGATGTCAAAGCCAGCCAGCAGCAACTCAAGATACAGAAGGACTTGGCGTGCGGCAAAGGAGGGATAGGAGATGAAATCGATGACGCCGGTTGCAAATTCAACGGCGGCAATGATGATCGCGCTCGCCGCCAGCGGCACGGTGCAGGCGCAAATTCACGTCGACGCTGCACGCATTGGTTGCCTGGATCTCGTTGAAAACAAAGGCAACCTGACGGGTGTCGTGGGGGCGGCGTGCAACGGGCGCGACTACTGCCCATACCAGGCCCTGACCGGGGATCAGTACAAGGCCATGGGCGTGCAGATCCACGGTCGGACCTTTTGCACACAGGGCATGGAAGTCGTCTTTCACTGCGGAAACAATGCGGTGACGACGATTCGCGTCCCCGGCGATGCATGGACCAACCCGCCCGCGTACCTATATTGTCCCGGTAACGTGCCCTCGCCGATTGGAGCGCAACCCTCTCCGACCGGCTTGCGTGGATTCGTCGATCTGCATACGCATCCACTGTCGAATTTGGGGTTCGCCGGCAAGCTGATCTATGGCGGCGTCGACGCAATACCAGCGCCTGGACTGGACGGAAATCCTTCCGGCCTGGATGGCAATCCCGCTGGCGGCTCCCTCCTGCCGGCGGATCCGAATTGCAATCGAAACGTGACAGCCAGGAGTGTTGACGAGGCGCTGGGTCACGACAAGTCGGTCCACGGCGGTTGGAATGCGCATGACAACGGTTGCGGCGACGATTTTCGAGTCAACCTGATACTCTTTCTGCAGAGCGCGCTCGGCGCCCACGACACCCAGGAAGACGCGACCGGCTATCCGGATTTTTCAGGCTGGCCGACCTGGGATGACGTCACACATCAAAAGATGTGGGTCGATTGGATCAAGCGAGCGAAAGACGGAGGTTTGCGCGTTCTCGTCGCCCTCGCGGTGAACAACAAGACCTTGGCCGACGTCGTCGCCGGGAAGAGTCCCATAACTCCGGGCGACGGACCCGACGACGATAGGGCGTCAGCTGACCTTCAAATCGATCAGACCAAACAATTCGTCGCTCGTCACAACGATTTCATGGAGATCGCCTATTCCGCGGACGATCTGCGCAGGATCGTTCTGTCGAACCGGCTGGCCGTCGTGCTGGGTGTGGAAATCGACGATATCGGAAACATGGACAAGTATCCCCGCCAGGATGGCGGCCCTGTGCCGGGACCAGTTCCGATTCCCAAAACGATCGGTTCCTTTCCGCTTCGCTCTGTCGCGCCCACGCCCGAAGGTGCAGCTGCCGAAATCGATCGCTTGTATGCAGAAGGGGTGCGTTACATATTTCCGATCCATCTTCTCGATAACAAGTTTGGCGGCACCGCTGCTTATGGCAACGGGGTATTCAATCTGTCGACGTACAGGGAAACCGGAAGATTCTGGAATTTGCAATGCGTTCCTTCGACGGATGTCGATTGGAAACCGTCGAATGACTTCCCGCCGAAGGATCCGATCGTTTCGACGCTCTTCGGAATTCTTGAAGACGTAAAACTCGGCGGCAAGATTCCTGCGCCTCCCACTCCCTCGAACTGCACGAGCGATTCGCAGGGAGTGCGAAACGCACAACCGCTGACGGCGCTTGGGGAAGCCGCGATACAGCACATGATGCTCAAAGGCATGCTGATCGACATCGACCATATGTCCGAGCTCTCCGCCAACCGGGCCCTGCAGTTGGCCGAAGCGGTGAAGGGGGGATACCCGATGAACAGCGGACACAATGGCGTTCGGGGCCATTCAAATAAGGGTGACAATTCCGAACGTTCATTTACCCAGCAGCAATACCGTCGGATATTCCTGTTGCACGGCATGGCCGGCGTTGGCTCCGCCAAGTCGGATGCGTACCAGTGGGCGCTGATGTACAACCGGGTGCTGACGGCAATGGAAACGCCGCAGCTCGGCGAGCGCCCGGTGACCGTCTCCTGGCGTGCGACCGGCATGTTCGGGACCGATTTCAACGGTATGGAATTCGGAATGCCTCAGCCACGTGGCGGCACGATCAGCGTCCCGGACCCTCGACGTGCAACCTGCATGGCGAATGTCGACATACCTGATTGCACCGAGCTCAAGGCCGCCGCACTGACGGCGTGCCAGGCGAAGATGACCAAGTCCAAGCAGGTCATGGCGGCCTGCACGAAGGAGTACCCGAATATCATCCAGAAGCTGGACTGTCACGGTGACTGCGGCCGCCCGCCGGTCCAGTACACGAGCGCATTCCAACCCAGCCGCCTGGGCGCGAAGGTCTGGAACTACAACGCCGACGGCGTCCCTCACTACGGGATGCTGCCGGACTTCCTGATGGATGTCCGTTCCATCAGCAAGACGCCGCAGGAGCCCGACATGCGCATCGGCGGGGCAGATTTGGTGGACAACAACCTGCTCAATGGTGCCGAATACTTCTACCAGACGTGGAAGCTCGCCGAACAGCGCTCCGCCGAATTGATACCGTCGGGTGTCCCAGTCGTCAAACCACCCGCGCTAAATGTATCGATCCGTCAGAAGGGAAAGAATGCCGATGGAAGCGAGTGGATTGTCATCGACGCCATCAACAGCCAGACCGGAAAAGCGGTTTCCGCTTCGGTTCAGATCATGCATCCGCATCCGGGCAAGCCGGCGACGCAGATCGCCGCCGGAGTGAGCGGACAGAGGATTTCCTACGACTGCGAAAAAATCGATGTCGCGGTCCTTCCTGGCATGAAACCCCCGGTGCAGCAATGCAACGCGGTTGTACGGGCCGCGGGCTTTCCCGAGGTAACCCTCGTGGTGCCGTAGCGCTTCCGCGAGCACTTCCAGAAAGGACAGGCGATCGATACGTCGAGGATCGACCGACATGGGTAGCAGGGATCGCGTCGTCACGTACGGCGATTCGATCAAGTGGGGCCACGGCGTGCCGGAGCCGTTCAAGTTCCGCACACTGGTCACGCAGCGGTTGCAGGGGTTGCTGCCGCAGCGCCGCGACCCCGGCCGCCTGCGACGTGGTGGTCAACGTCGCCGGATATCCGTCGGCCAGGCGGCCGATCAACACACCTTGACGCGGTCATCATGCGGCGAATCCTTCTCGCCCTGACCGCATCGGTGTTCATGTCGTTCACGATCGGCGCGCCGGCGCGCGACGCCGGGCAAAATCCCGACGAAAAGCGCACGGCGCTGGTGATTGGCAACAACGCCTACAAGAGCGTGCCGCAGCTTTCCAGGGCGGCGAACGACGCCAGAGCGATGGCCGCCGCGTTGAAGAAAGTCGGCTTTGCGACGACGCTGCTGACCGATGCGACTCGGAGGCAGATGAACCGGGCGATCAACGACTTTGCCGACCGTATCGCAGGCGGCGGCGTCGGCGTGATGTTCTTCGCCGGCCACGGCGTGCAGATCGACAACCAGAACTTCCTGCTGCCGGTGGAGATCGAAGAGCCGCAGCGCGATACGGATGTGCAGGACCAGGCGATCAGCCTGCAGGTCATCCAGGAGAAACTGGCCCAGGCCCGCGCCAGGTTCGCATTGATGGTGATCGATGCCTGCCGCGACAATCCGCTGCCGCGCAAGGCCGGGCGCGGCATCGGTGGCACGCGCGGCCTCTCGCAGCCGTCGGCGCCGAACGGGCAGATGATCATCTTCTCGGCCGGCGCCAACGAGACGGCCCTGGATTCGCTGTCGCCCGGCGACCCCGACCCGAACGGGCTTTTCACCCGGGAATTCCTGCCCGTCCTGGATCAGGCCGGCCTGAGCGTCAGCGATGCGCTCAAGGCGGTGAAGAAGAGCGTGATCGCCAAGGCCGGCAGCGTGAATCATGACCAGCATCCGGCCATTTACGACCAGACCGACGGCGATTTCTACCTGGTGCCGCCGGCGCCGAATGCCGGGCCGGCCACGAAGGCGGAGCCGGATCACGCCCCGCCCGCAGGCTCCAAGGGGGTCTCCGCGGAAGCGGTGGCGGTCAACGCGGACGAGGAAGAGGCTCTCTGGGCGCGCATCAAGGACTCGAGGCGGATTGCGGATTTCGACATCTACCTTGAGCGCTTTCCCAAGGGACGCTATGTCGACGCGGCCAGGATGGCGATGCATGGCGGCGCATGGGTTGCCGACGCCGGGAGTGGATGCCGGCTCTGGGATCCCTTTCCGCAGGACGGCGAGACCGTCACATGGAGCGGCGGATGTGTGAATGGGCGGGCCGAGGGTGACGGTACGTCCGAGTGGATCAGAGGTAATACGAAGATCGTCATCGAGGAAGTTCTGAAAGGTGGACGCTTCGATGGAAAGCACGCTGAAAAGCGGTACAGGGACGGGCGACTCTTCGTGAGTACCGACGGATCAGCGTCTGTGATGGCGGATGGAAAGACGCGGTTCAATGGGAGAAAGGTCCATGAGCCCGGCGGCGACAAGGATCAGGTCGCGAGCGAGGACGGAGTGTTTGTCGACGGGCAACTGGTTGACGGGACGGTGACGTTCAAGAACGGAAGTGTGATGCGGTGCCAGCTTGCAGAAGGGCGAGGGCTCACCGGCATCTGCCATTTCAAGGCGAAGGACGGATATACCTACGATGGGGAGTACAAGGACGGCAAGCGGACCGGGCACGCGAAGATCCGCTACGCCGACTCCGAACTTTACGAGGGCGAGGTTAAAGAGGGTTTTCCCGATGGCTATGGAAAGTGGGAAAACGCGAAGGGAGATACGTACGAGGGGGACTTCCGGGCGGGCAAGCGCAACGGGAAGGGCGTATACGTGTGGAAGACCGGCTGCCGTTATGTCGGAGAATTCGTCGCCGAGAAGCAGCATGGACAGGGATTGTTGATCTGCCCCAACGGCCTGCGCCAGGACGGCCGGTTCATCGCCGGTGTGTATTCCGGGAAGTAACTTCTCGTGCCGCGGCGGCGCGCCGAGCGGCCAGCTCACTGGCCCAGATTGAACACGAGCTGCCCCGTCTCGAACTTGTCGGAAAACTGCCCCTACAGTACTCCGTTCACGATACGCCCGCGGATCGTCAGCTGGGCGCTGGTCGAGCCGTCGGGATACTTCGGCGCGATCAATCCGAGCAGCCTAGGATGGAACGCCCGACGGTTACGGAAAGGCGGCCTTTTCCAATGGAGATACCTATGAGGGCGATATCCAATCAGGCAAGAACAACGGAAAAGGTGTGTACGTGTCGAAGAATGGCTGCCGATATGTCGGTGACTTTGTGGACGGGCAGCGCCACGGACAGGGCGTGTACACATGCCCGAATGGCACCCGCCAGGAAGGCAGATTTATTGCGGGAGTCTATGCCGGCAAATAGGACGCACTGGCCGCCGAACGCCGGCACGGGTCGGCCGTAAAAGCGCACCCATCAATTCGGCGGCGCCAGATTGAAGACGAACTGACCCGTTTCGTATCTGTCGGAAAACTGCCCTTGCACCGTTTGATCGACGATGCGCCCGTGCAGCGTGACGCGGGCGCTGGATTTGCCGTCGGGGTATGTCGACTGTATCA
>DATKFG010000083.1:0-6715 GCA_035511515.1 Burkholderiaceae bacterium
TCCGAAACAAGTAACTCTGGGGCTACTCCAGAGCCCGGCGGCGGGCCTAGCGGCGGCAGAGGGGCGGAACGTATTGGTCGACGGAAGCGGAGTCGACTTGGCAGGTCCACATTATCGGCGAGCCAACCGACAAGAACGGCATCAGCGTTATGGAATGCCCGTTCATCGCGCCCGTTGCGCCGCCAAAGGCAACCGTGATGAAGCCGTCTGTGGCATCGGCGGCGACCGATTGAACCGTCGGGGTCGGATTGGTCAGGGAGGACGGCATCGCGGTCAGGGGCAGCGTCGGGCTCGAGACCCATGCATCTTCAACGGCCACCTTGTAGCCGTTCGACAGCGAGATACCCTCTGTGATCTTGGCCCGAATGATGTAGGTGTCGTACGCCGGAATCGCAATGGCCGCCAGAACGCCCACGATCGCAACCACGATCATCAGCTCGATCAACGTGAACCCGCGAACCACCCGACTCGCTCCCATGTTCACCACCCGCATCCCCTGAAACATCTGTCGACCCCCCGACATGTGATATTGGATACAAGATGCGTGCCCCCTAAATTAGCTAAATGGCTAGCTGATTCCTGCCATTTGTCTAGGCGAGATCCATCCCGTATAGGCGTCAAATGTATTACGCATACCGCGTTTGGGTCAATGCTGGATTCTCCTACCATAGGCTTTTGATTCGCCTAAGAAACGTGCCGGCGTGGGCGCGCCGGATCGCGTGCCGGAGGCTGCAAACAGGCGTTACGGAAGAATGGGCTTGGCTAGGATGCCAAGCAGGCGGTAGGTGTTAAGCCACTACTCGCTGGCCGCCGGCGGCGGGGTGGGATTGGTGAATTCCATCTTCACGCCCGCCAGCTCGATCACGTCCTTGTCCTTGAGCGGATGGGCGGCCGAACCGAGGTTGGCGCCGTTGACCATCGGAAAGACGTCGCCTTCCACGTGAGCGATGAAGTAGCCGGTGGGCCGGCGCGTGATGACCGCGACCTGGTGGCCGGGCCGGCCGATCGTGGTCAGGGCCTTCACCAGCGCCAGTTCCCGGCCGGCGTTGGCACCGGACAGGATCTTGACCATCGCGGTGCCGTGCGGCGGCTCGTCCAGCGAGGCGCCGGGCGGGCGGATCTGGATCGTGGTGGGCCCCGGCCCGTAGAACTCGCGCCGCAGCGGCTGGGAGGTGTCGATGTCGACGTTGCTGGCGCCGCCTTCGGCGCCGCCGTTGGCCAGGAAGCGGATGCGGTACTTGCCGATTTCGACCGTGTCGGCGTGCTGCAGCAGGTGCTTCTTGATCGGCTGGCCGTTGACCGTGGTGCCGTTGGTCGAGCCAAGGTCCTCCAGGTACACATCGTTGCCGGCCATGATCATCACGGCGTGCTCGCCGCTGACGGCCAGGTTGTCGATCACCAGGTCGTTGTGTGAACGGCGCCCGATGGTCGTGCGGTCCTTCGTGAGGTTGACCTCGCGCAGGACAACGCCGTCCAGGCTCAGGACCAATCGCGGCATCTCCGGCCTCTCCGCCACCCCGACTCCAACGTCCTTGAGCCCCCTCGATTCCACTTTTTAAGCTCTTTTCATCTGTCGCAACGATCGATTCTGCCAGTTGCGCGCTCGCGATTCCAGTCAGTGAACCACTGGATCGCGTAGCTGCAACACCGGGATTTCTTCCTGGGCCGCAAGGTCCGGGTCGGCCTGCGCCTGCTCAACGGTGGAGTCGGACTGCGATTCTGGGGCCGCAACGCGCACCAGGATCACCGAGGTGTTGTCGCGCCCGCCGGCCTCGTTGGCCAGATCGATCAGCCGCCGCGCCGATTCGACCACGTCGTATCCGCAACCGGTGATCAGCCCGCCGATTTCCAGATGAGACACCATTTCGGTGAGCCCGTCCGAGCACATCAGCACCACATCGCCCGGCTGCACGTCGTAGTCGTGCACCTCGGGCTCCAGGTCGGGCGTTGCGCCCAGCGCCTTGGTCACCAGATTCTTGGCCGGCAGCACCCGCGCCTCCTCGGCGCTGACCATGCCGGCGTCGACCAGCTCCTGCGAAAACGAGTGGTCGCGCGTGATCTGCTCGAGCTGGCCGTCGCGCAACCGGTACAGGCGCGAGTCGCCGGCGTGAGCCACCCACAAGCGCCCGCCCAGGAACCACGCGATCACCACCGTGGTGGCCATGCCCTCGTAGGCGGCGCTGTTCAAGGCCGCCCGGAAAATGGCCGAGTTCATCGCCACCAGCGCGTTGCGCAGCGCGTCGGTCGGATCGAACGTGTCCACTCCGCCGTTGGCGCGCGCCAGCTGCGCCCCCAGATCGGTGAGCAGCATGCTCACCGTCATCGTGCTGGCAACCTCGCCGGCGTTGTAGCCGCCCAGACCGTCGGCCAGGATAAAAAGGCCGATACCAGGGTCAGCACCGACCGCGTCCTCGTTCAGCGGGCGGATCCTTCCGGGGTGACTTTTCAGCGCGAAGTTCAGCGCCAGCTCGTTGGTCTCGTACATTGCCTGCTCGTCATGAGCCGGATGACCGTCCGGTTACCGACCCGGCGGAAGTTTAGCCTCGATGCGCGGCCAAACGCGCACGTTGATCCGATAGTCGCCCACGGGAATTCTTCGGTGGTTTAAAGCATGCTGCGCAGCAGCTTGCCAATTTCGGACGGGTTGCGCGTGACCCGGATGCCGCAGGAGTCCAGCACCGCGAGCTTTTCCTGGGCCGTGCCCTGCCCGCCCGAGATGATGGCGCCGGCGTGTCCCATCCGCTTGCCGGGCGGGGCGGTGACGCCCGCGATGAAGCCCACGACCGGCTTTTCCATGTGCTCGTGCACCCACTGGGCCGCGGTTTCCTCGTCGCTGCCGCCGATTTCCCCGATCATCACCACGGCGTCGGTGTCGGGATCGTCGTTGAAAAGCCGCAGCACGTCGATGTGTTTTAAACCGTTGACCGGGTCGCCCCCGATGCCCACCGCGGTGGACTGACCCAGGCCCAGGTCCGTGATCTGGGCCACCGCCTCGTAGGTGAGCGTGCCCGAGCGCGACACCACGCCGATGCGCCCCTTGCGGTGGATGTGGCCCGGCATGATGCCGATCTTGATTTCGCCGGGCGTGATCACGCCCGGGCAGTTCGGCCCCAGCAGCAGCGTGCGGCGCTTTTCACGGCGCATCTGGTCGCGCACCACGACCATGTCGCGCACCGGGATGCCCTCGGTGATGCAGATCACCAGGTCCAGGTCGGCCTGCACCGCCTCCCAGATCGCCTCGGCCGCTCCCGCCGGTGGCACGTAGATCACCGAGGCGTTGGCGCCGGTGCGCGCCTTGGCTTCGCGCACGCTCGCGAAAATCGGCAGGCCCTCGAACGTTTCGCCGGCGCGCTTGGGGTTCACGCCCGCCACGAAACACTGGCGGCCGTTGGCGTACTCCAGGCACGCCTTGGTGTGGAACTGGCCGGTCTTGCCGGTGATGCCCTGGGTGATGACCCGGGTGCTGTGATCGACCAGGATGCTCATCGTTGGGTCCCCGCCTTTGAGCTCGCCGCCCCGGCCGCGGCGACCACCTTTTCGGCCGCTTCGGCCATCGTGTCGGCGGCGATGATGGGCAGGCCCGACTCGGCCAGGATCTTCTTGCCCAGCGCCTCGTTGGTGCCCTTCATCCGCACCACCAGCGGCACCTTCAGGCTGACCGCGCGCGAGGCGGCCATCACGCCTTCGGCGATCGTGTCGCACTTCATGATGCCGCCGAAGATGTTCACCAGGATGGCCTTGAGCTGCGCGTTGCGCAGCATCAGCTTGAACGCCTCGGTGACCTTCTCGGTGGTGGCGCCCCCGCCCACATCCAGGAAGTTGGCCGGATTGCCACCGTACAGCTTGATCGTGTCCATCGTGGCCATCGCCAGCCCGGCCCCGTTGACCAGGCACCCGATGTTGCCGTCGAGCTGGACGTAGGACAGGTCGAACTTGGACGCCTCGATCTCGGCCGGGTCCTCTTCGTCCAGGTCGCGCAACTCGGCAATGTCGGGGTGGCGGTACAACGCGTTGGAGTCGAAATTGAACTTGGCGTCCAGCGCGACCACGCGCGCCTCGCCCGTGAGCACCAGCGGATTGACTTCGGCCAGCGACGCATCGCACTCCCAGAACGCCCGGTACAGGCCCTGCAGGGCCGCGCGCGCCGACACCAGGGCCGCCTGCGGCACGCCGATTTTCAGGGCGATCTCGTCGGCCTCGGTGCCGGTCAGGCCCGCTGCCGGATCGACCAGCACCTTGTGGATCTTGCCGGGCATGTGCGCGGCCACCTCTTCGATGTCCATGCCGCCTTCCGAAGAGGCCATCAGGCACACCTTCTGCGAGACGCGGTCGACCACCAGCCCCACGTACAGCTCCTTGCGGATGTCGGCGCCCTCCTCGATCAGCAACCGGCGCACGGTCTGCCCGGCCGGCCCGGTCTGATGGGTGACGAGCTGCATGCCGAGGATCGCCTTGGCGTTGGCGCGCACCTCGTCGAGCGAGCGGGACACTTTGACGCCCCCGCCCTTGCCCCGCCCGCCCGCATGAATCTGCGCCTTGACCACCCACACCGGGCCGCCCAGCTTGCGGGCTGCCTCCACCGCCTCGTCCACGCTGAAGCAGGCCAATCCGCGCGGCACGGGCACGCCGTAGCGCCGCAGGATTTCTTTGCCTTGATACTCGTGGATTTTCATTGGACGATCCTCGGCCCGCATCGCCGCCCGTGCGCCTGGGTTGCACGCCGGACTGGTATTTTGTATTTCAGGGATGTTAGCAGCGAAACGGGGCCCTTTTCGGCCACCCGCTCCTACGCTGCCGTCTTCAGTATCCGCCGGATCACTTCGTGCGAAAAGCCCCGGCCGGACAGGAAGCGGGCCTGGCGGGCGCGCTCACGCGCGTCGAGCGGGGCGGTCTTGAAGCGCTTGAGCCACAGGGCCTGGGCGCTGGCGAACTCGTCGGCTTGATGCGCCGCAAGGGCGGCGTCGATCAAGTCCTGCTCGATGCCCCGGCGCGCGAGCTCATGGCGCAGCCGCGCCGGGCCGAAGCGGGCCGCACGGGCGCGCACGAACCCTTCGACGAAGCGACGCTCGCACAGCAGGCCCTGGGCCTGCACGTGGTCGAGCACCTCGTCGACCTCGACGGCTGCATCTGCCCGCCGCAGCAGCCGGCTGCGCAGCTCGGCGCGACTGAAGTCGCGGCGCGACAGCAGCGCGATGGCCGCAGCCAGCAGTGGCGAGGGACCTACTCCGATGGCGGCGGCTGCTCCGGGGCGCGCGCAATGATGCCGACGCGCTCACGGATCCGGTTTTCGATCTCCAGGGCGAGGGCCGGGTGTTCGCGCAGATACTCGCGCGCGTTGTCCTTGCCCTGGCCGATCCGGTCGCCGTTGTAGCTGTACCAGGCGCCGGACTTGTCGACGATCCCGTGCTGGCTGCCCAGGTCGACCACCTCGCCTTCGCGCGAGATGCCCTCGCCGTACAGGATGTCGAAATCGGCCTGCTTGAACGGGGGGGCGACCTTGTTCTTGACGACCTTCACCTTGGTCTCGGAGCCGATCACCTCCTCGCCCTTCTTGATCGAGCCCACGCGCCGGATGTCCAGCCGCACCGAGGCGTAGAACTTCAGCGCGTTGCCGCCGGTGGTGGTCTCCGGGTTGCCGAACATCACGCCGATCTTCATGCGGATCTGGTTGATGAAGATCACCAGGCAGTTGGAGCGCTTGATCGTCGCAGTGAGCTTGCGCAGCGCCTGGCTCATCAGCCGCGCCTGCAGGCCCGGCAGCGAATCGCCCATCTCGCCCTCGATCTCGGCCTTTGGAGTGAGCGCCGCGACCGAATCGATCACGATCAGCTCGACCGAGCCGGACCGCACCAGCGCATCGACGATCTCCAGCGCCTGCTCGCCGGTGTCCGGCTGCGAGATCAGAAGCTCGTGCAGGTTCACGCCGATCTTCTGCGCGTATTGCGCATCCAGCGCGTGCTCGGCGTCGATGAAGGCGCAGGTGCCGCCCAGGCGCTGCATCTCGGAGATCACCTGCAGCGTGAGCGTCGTCTTGCCCGACGATTCCGGCCCGTACACCTCGACCACGCGGCCGCGCGGCAGCCCGCCGATGCCCAGCGCGATATCCAGCCCGAGCGAGCCGGTCGATACGACCTGGATGTCGCGGTCGACCTGCTCGTCGTCCATCCGCATGATGGCGCCGCGGCCGAACTGCTTCTCGATCTGCGACAGCGCCGCGGCCAGTGCCTTCTGACGCTCCTTGCTGTCTGCCACGAAGGCACCCCTTGCATCGTCCATCGATTTCCTCCGCCGTTAGGGCTCTATGCCGATACTGTATGAATTACCATGTGTACTGTAATTGCATCCAGTATCGCCGTCAAGCCTGCCAGCGGTAAGGCGCGGCGCGTTCAAAGGATAACAAGGCGGTCCGTTTCAACTCACGCGCCAGGCTGTACCCGGCCGCGCGGCAAGCAGGGGTGTAAGCTTCCCGCGCATTCTGCACCGGCGCTGCGAATCGGCACGAAGAGGCTGGACGGCGCCTCACCCACCGATCGAGGAGACCACGGATGAGTGCAGCAGCGGGCACCGCCACACCGCCGGACGTCAGCGGCCGACCGATGACCCCGGAAGAGCGCAAAGTCATTTTTGCCTCTTCGCTGGGCACGGTGTTCGAGTGGTACGACTTTTACATCTTCGGCACGCTGGCGGCGATCGTGGGCAAGCAGTTTTTCGCGCC
>DATKFG010000084.1:0-7281 GCA_035511515.1 Burkholderiaceae bacterium
GATCCCGAACGTGACCTGGTCGCTGGGCGTGGCCGGCGATACGCCCAACGAGAACTACACGTGGTTCCAGGGCTTCCTGGCCACCACCTACGCCTTGACGCTGACCCAGAACCTGCAGCACTGGTCGGCCAGCGTGCTGTATGTCACCTATCGGGGCGGCACCCCGTCGATACTGCGCAACTTCTACGCCGATCGCGACTGGTGGGGAGCTTCGCTCACCTACACGTTCTGACGTAAAGCCGCGGGGGCGGGCCCGACTCGTATCGCCCGCCCCACGGCCGATGATCGAACTGGAGCAACGGTGGCGTTCAATGACGATCCGACAGCGAGTTCAGGAAGTCCAGGGCCGCCTGCCACGCCGTGGGCGAATTGAGGATGCCAAGATGCGCGGTCTGCAGGATCAGGTCGTACTTGCCCTGGCCGCTGAGGTCGATGCTTGGCGCCCCGGCCAGCAATGCGCTGTCGGAAAAGTCGTGCGGATTGCCGTCGCGGTCCTCGGCCGGCACCGCGGGCAGCAGCCCGTCTTGCGCGGAGATGTAGACGAAGTCGCCACTGGGTGGCGAGGTGCGCGCGACGTTGCGTATCACCACGTATCGGGTCGGCGCCGGCGTCTCGCCGGCGCCGTTGAGCACCGACAGCAGCTGCGTGTGATCCGAGCCGTATTCCTCGCAGATCGCGCTGTCCGGGACGAACCCGCCGCTCGCCGGCAGCTGGTAGAAATTGGCCGGCGACGGCGAGCAGTTGATGATGCCGTGGTTCGGGCCGTCGATCGCCACCAGGCCCCGCACCCGTTCGTACGCGTCGTCCTGCAGCATCCACTCGCGCGCAACCGTAACGCCCAGGCTGTGGGCGACGATGTCGACCTGGTCGGCGCCGGTGTATTCGAGTACGGCGCGCACGAACGCGCGCAGCAGCGGCACGGCAGCGGCGGTGCTGTGCCCGACCCCCGACTTGCGGGGGATCTCGGTCAGCAGGTCGCACTGGTCGCCCTGATACCCCAGGCCCCAGAGCTCCGAGGCGCGGTAGCCATGCGCCAGGAAGAACTGTGCGGCATTGTGGATGTAGCCGAGCGGATTGCAGGCCGTGGCAAACGGCGTGTCATTGTTGCCATGCAGGAAGATCACCGGTATGTGCTCGACATGGCCGCGCGCTCCGAAACCGAGTACGGGTGCGCCGAGGTAAGGATTGCGGATCACCGGAAAGTCCGCCGGCAGATTGTTGCCGACCACCGGGGTCGCGCCGCCGTCGGCGGCGAGGGCGGCGAGACTCGCCAGCGCAAATATCATCGTGCACAACCAACGCGTGCATGGTTTCATCGGAATCCTCCTATACTGCAAAAAATGGTCGATCGAATCCACGTACTGTTGCAAACGACGATCACGTCGGTCGTGGACGACTGGAGCATCAACCGCTTCTCCTTGTTGCGCGAATGTCTTGCGGGACTCGGGGCCCGGTCCGACGTCCAGTTCGAGGTCGACGCACGCGATCGAATATCGCCTGCGGGTCCCGATCCGACTCTATCCGAGTTGGATCGTTCGCACTATGACCAGCTCTGGCTGTTTGCGGTGGACACCGGTGGCGGGCTCGACCCGCGCGATTGTGCTGGAATTTCGCAGTTTCGAAAGAGGGGAGGAGGGCTGCTCGTTGCTCGAGATCACATGGATCTGGGCAGTTCGGTGTGCAACTTGGGCGGAGTGGGCGCGGCCAACTACTTCCATACGAGGAACCCGGATCCCGATCCGAGTCGCCATCGCGTGGACGACCGCGAAACCGCCTACATTTCGTGGCCGAACTATCACTCGGGGGCGAATGGGAACTGCCAGCAGATCGAGGTGATGCCGCCGCCCCATCCGGTTCTGCTCGACCCATCGTCGCCGAGCGGGCTGATCCGCTATCTACCCGCGCACCCGCATGAAGGCGGCATCGGTGCGCCGGCTGACGATCCAACCGCCCGCGTGATCGCCACCGGCCGAAGCAAGACTACCGGTGCTCGGTTCAACATTGCCGTCGCGTTTGAAGCGCCCGATGACGGCGGGCGCGCGATCGTCGAATCGACGTTCCACCATTTCGCGGACTACAACTGGGATCCGGGCAGAGGCTGCCCAAGCTTCGTGACCGAGCCGCCTGGCAACGGGCTGGCCGAGTTTCCAGAAGCTCTGCGCACGACAAGACGCTACGTTCGGAATATCGCGCTGTGGCTGTCGAGGCACCCGACCCAATAGCCGGATGGCGGGCCTGCACGGGCGCAAAGAGCGCGGCATTCGACGAAAGTGCAATATCCGTCGCGCGGGCACGCCGCTAGAATCGCCGCGAAGAGGGACGTCGTAATGGCGCGACCGACGCTGATTATCGCGGATGACCACCCGTTGTTTCGTGCAGCCCTCAGGGAAGTCGTTGGACGTCAGATACCTGGTGCAAAGGTCATCGAGGTGTCGTCTCTGGACGCGTTGCAGGCCGCGATCGCCAATCATCCCGACTCCGACATGATCCTTCTGGACCTGCGGATGCCCGGGGCGAGGGGACTGTCTTCGCTGCTGTACCTCAGGGCGGAGTACCCCGCGGTACCGATCGTCGTCGTTTCGGCAACCGAAGAGCCGTCGGTGGTGCAAAGGGCCCTGGACTTCGGTGCGTCCGGGTTCATTCCGAAGTCTTCCAGCATCGAAACCATCGGCGATTCTCTGCGCACGGTCCTGGACGGCGGAATTTGCGCGCCGCACCTGCCCGAGCGCCGCTCGCAGGCGGAGGAACAGGATCGCGAGCTAGCGCGCAGGTTGTCGACCCTGACGCCCCAGCAGCTCAAGGTGCTGGTCATGCTGGCCGAAGGTCATAGCAACAAGCACATCGCCGCTCATCTGGCCATTACCGAAGCGACGGTGAAGGCCCATATCACCGGGATCCTGCGCAAGCTCGGAATCGAACGCAGGACCCAGGCAGCCGTTCTGGCGCAGCGCCTGGTGCAAACGGGCGAGCGGCGAGACATTGGCAGCCTGGAGGACGACAGCTAGGCCAGCACGCTGTTCATCACGGCGCGCAGCGCGGCCGGCTTGATCGGCTTGCGCAGTATGTGGCAACCCCGTGCACTGGCCGCGCTCTGGGCGCTTTGGGTGTGATCGGCTGTGATCACAATGCTGGGCAGGCGGCTGCCCCACAGTTCCTGCATCTCCTCGGCCAGGTCGAGTCCGCTTTGGCCGCGATCGAGGTGATAGTCGACCAGCATGACGTCCGGAACCGCTTCCCCCCTGCGCACCCAGCTCAGCGCCGACTCGCGATCGCGCACGGCGACCGTGTCACAACCCCAGCTGAAGAGCAGCGCTTTGATGCCGGCCAGGACGGCCGGCTCGTTCTCGATGCAAAGCACGCGCCGGCCGGCCAACCGGCTTTCGGCAGGGTCGGGGACGGCGGGACGCGGCAGCGAAGCGGCCGCCTTGTCGCCGATCGGCACGCAAATCGCGAACACGCTGCCGCGCCCCGGCCATGAACGCACCGACAGCGGGTGTCCGAGCATCTTGGCGATCCGATCGGCGATCGCCAGGCCAAGGCCCAGCCCGCGTTCCTGCCCGTCGTCAGCGTCGTCCAGGCGACGGAACTCCTCGAAGATTTCCCTTTGCTTTTCCTGTGGAATGCCGCGACCGGAGTCCCACACTTCGATGTAGAGCACATCGCCTCGACGCCGGCAGCCGAGCAGCACGCTTCCGCGCTGCGTGTAGCGCAGCGAATTCGACAGGAAGTTCTGCAGCACCCGGCGCAGCAGCTGTGGATCGGAGTGCACCACGTGCTCGCAATTGACTGTGCGTAGTTTCAATCCCCGGTCGCGGGCGATGACCTTGAATTCGGCCGCCAGAGGATTGACCACCTGAGACAACAGGAAGTGCTCCAGGTGGGCTTCCTGAGCGCCCGCGTCCAGCCGCGAGATATCGAGCAGGCCGCCCAGCAGGTTCTCGGCCGCGACCAGCGCTGTTTCGGCTTGCGCCACCAGCGCGGCGCTGGACGGCGCCAGTTGAGCGCGGTCTACCGACGATATGAACAGGCGGGCAGCCGTCATCGGCTGAACCAGGTCGTGCGAGGCCGTCGCGAGAAAGCGCGTCTTGGCCTCGTTGGCTCTCTCGGCGTAAATCTTGGCGTCGGCCAGCTCGAAGTTGAGCGCCGTCAGTTCGCCGGTGCGCTGCACAACCCGAACCTCCAGCGTCTCGTTTGCCTCCTGCAGCGCACGCTGCGCGCGCTTGTACGCGGTGACGTCGGAGTAGCTGGTCACGAATCCGCCGCCCGGCATCGGATTGCCCAGAATCTCCAGGACGGTGCCGTTCGGCAGCTCGCGCTCGTGGGAGTGTGGCTTGCCGGATCGCATGTGCGCCAGGCGCCGCGCGACGGCCGCATCGACGTCGGCGGATACCACCCAGCCGCGCGTGGCGTTATACCGGATCAGGTCTTCGATCGGCCGGCCCACGGTCACCATGCCGGGCGGATAGTCGAACAACATTTGATAACGCTGATTCCACGCCACCAGGCACAGGTTGGCGTCGACAACGCTTACCCCTTGTGACAGATTCTCGAGCGAAGCGCGCAGCAGCTCCCGGTTGAATTGGATTGCGTGCGAGGTTTCGTCCAGGAGCCGGACAACATCTTCGGGCTGCATATCGCGTCCGCGCAACGTGGTTCCGAGCACGAGCCGCGCGCTCGACGTGCCCAGCACACCGGCCAACAGGTGTTCGACAAAACGCGCAAACTCGGAATCCGCTTGATCGGCGCGTTCGAGCGCGGGCCGCCCGACCCGGCAGGCGTAATCGGTGAACGACGCGGTGGTTCGCTCGGGCCCGAGAAAGCGCTCGACCAGCTCCTGAAGATCGCCGACCGTAGCGGAAATGCGGGCCAGGCCGCGTTTGGGCGCCTCCGATCCGACCGCGTCGTCCAGGAACTTGGCCGCTTGAAGCCGCTCCCGAAGTCCCGGAGATCTCAACAGCGAAACGCCGACATAGAAGGCCAGGTTGAGCGACAGGCTCCAGACCACGCCATGCGTCAGCGGACTCATCGTGGACCTGCCGAACAGCGCCTCGGGTCGAAGCCAGCCGATGCCGAATGGTCCATCGCGCAGGATCTCGAGGTGGCTCCCGCTGGCGAGCAACAAGGCCGGCATCAGCAACGTGTAGGCCCAGACCACGAAACCCACCATGAGACTCGTCACGACCCCGCGATAGCGCCCGCCCCTCCAAAGAACCCCGAGGAACAGGCTCGGTGCGAATTGAGCGACCGCCGCGAACGACAGCAGACCGATCTGCGCCAGCGTGCCCGGGCCGGTGAATAGCCGGAAGTAGCCGTACGCGAGCCCGATGATCACCACGATCGCGACGCGCCGGACCAGCTTGATCAGCCCGGACAGATCCTGGCCGGGGAGCCGTCCGAAGCGATTGGATCGCAGCAGCAGCGGCATGACGATCTCATTGCAGATCATCGTGGAAAGAGCGATGGTTTCCACGATGACCATGCCGGTCGCGGCGGAGAATCCGCCCAGGTAGGCGCCAAGTGCCAGGACCGGATGGTTGCCGGCCAGCGGCAGCGCCAGCACGAACGTGTCTGCCGGGATCGGAAGGGCGAAAAATTGCTCCAGGCCGCTTGCCGCGATCGGCAACACGAAGAAACTGATGATCGCAAGGTACGCCGGGAAGACCCAGCGCGATGTGCGAAGATCCGAAACAACCGTGTTCTCGACGACGGCGACGTGGAACTGCCGGGGCAGGCAGACGATCGCGATGGCCGCGAGCAGCGTCTGCGTCAGGAACCCCATTCTCCAGGACGGATCGCTCACGCGGCTCGAGACCTGCGGCAGCGCCAGAGCGTGCCCGTAGGCGTCCCCGATGCCGTTTCGAAGGCCGTACACGACGTACAGTCCCACTGCCAGGAATGCGGCAAGCTTGACCAGCGATTCGAACGCGATCGCCAGCACCATTCCGTGGTGGTTCTCGGTGCTCACCAGGTCGCGCGTTCCGAACAGGATCGCGAAGGCCGCCAGCATCAGCGCGATCGTCAGCGCGCTGTCCACCAGGTGCGGACCGCCCACCGGCGTTGCCATGGGAAGGTCGAATCCGAACGAGACCGCTTTGAGCTGGAGCGCGATGTAGGGCAGCACGCCCACCACTGCGATCGCGGTCACCAGCATCGCGATGGCCTGGTGGCGGCCATAGCGGGCGCCGATGAAGTCGGCAATCGAGGTGATGTTATGGCGCTTGGAGATCCGGATGATCCGCTGCAGCAGCGGTCCGCCGAACAGGAACACGAGCGCGGGTCCCAGGTAAATCGGCAGGAAGTCCCATCCGCTGCTGGCGGCGCGCCCGACGGCTCCGTAGAAGGTCCACGAAGTGCAGTAAACGCACAGGGCCAGGCTGTAGACCCACGGCTTGCGCGCGGGAGGGCCCAGGATGCGGGCGCGCCGATCGCCGAAGTAGGCCACCGCGAAAAGAATCGCGACGTAACCCGTGGAAAAGGCGAACAGCGTCCAACTGTTTAGCACGTGCGCACCTCCCCCCGTCGACACCGAGCGCCATGCGTCGATGTCGAGCCGTTCGTATGCACCGCGCGTAGCACCACGGCCAAGGAGCGGCGGAAGCGGCTGTGACTGCGCAAGCGGATCTTATTCTCATCACGGACCGCGACGCGACCCGCGATCGAATATTGCAACGCAGAAAAGCCTCTTCGCGCGAATCGATTTTGGTCTTTACGGATTAGACCTTGGTCGAATGGAGGTGTTGGCGATTCTGTGGTAAGGGGAGCGGATGCGGCAGCAGCGCTGCTTCGGGGCTCGGTCGGGCCCCGTCCTTATAAACGGGTGTGTGGATGTGTTCATCACGCACTTCGGCGCACCCAAGCGGCTGTTCCGGAACCATTGCGACCTAAGTCGGATTTCCGGCGCATCAACGCGGTGCCGCCGATCGCGCTCGCTCCGCACGGCGGGCCACCATTCGACTTTAGGCGAATTGCCGCTCCACTGCCTTTGCGGATAGGCTAACCGCAGACGCCGGGCTGTGGCACGGCGGCTCGCGCCAGTGAGCGATCGCCGTCCGTGGTTGCGCCCGAGCGATTAGAAGAGGGTTTCCAGAAGCAGGAGGGATGGATGAGCGCAGCAGCGGGCGGCATCGCTACACAGCCGCGGCCGGACGTCAGCGGCCGACCGATGACCCCGGAAGAGCGCAAAGTCATTTTTGCCTCTTCGCTGGGCACGGTGTTCGAGTGGTACGACTTTTACATCTTCGGCACGCTGGCGGCGATCGTGGGCAAGCAGTTTTTCGCGCC
>DATKFG010000085.1:0-16008 GCA_035511515.1 Burkholderiaceae bacterium
CGAGGCGCCCGTCTGGCGTCAGCCCGACGGCTCGCCGGTGTCCTGCCTCGAGAAGCTCAAAGTGCTGAACGAGAATTACGCCGAGCTGCGGCAGATCGCGCAGGATGCGCTCGAAGATGCGCTGATCATGGGGTGCAGCGAACAGCAGGTGCGCGAAGCGCTGCACCGGCTGGTAGACGATCTGCTCAATCCGTACCGTCCGCGCTAGTTCAATTGTCGTCCGGTCGCGCCTTGCGCGGCGGGCCCGTGCGTCGGCGCGGCGGCCCCTCGGGGCTGGCCGGCTGGGCCTCGAACTTGCGGGTCGGACGGCGCAGCGGAAACTGCGAAGGCGCCAGCAGGTAACGCTCGGCGTGCGCCGCCCACAGCTGCTCGACCGAATTGAACCGGCCGGGCAGCGCGACAAACAGCGCCATGCTGTACTGCTGGCACACTCGGGCCACGTTGCGCAACAGCCCCCGGCCGCGCTCGACCGAGGTGACCGTGTCGATCGACACTCCGACCTGATGCGCGAGCGTTGCCATGCTCAAACCGCGCGCGCGCCGACACTCCTGCAGTGAGGATTGCCTGGACGGGGCCAGCCGCGGCCCCGCATCGTCCTTGGCGGCGCCGATCAGCACGCGCGCCACCGTCGCATCGTCCGATGCGACGTCCTTATCGCGCGTGGCCGCCACCAGACTGACTCCGAGGCTTCTGAGCAGGCGCAGCCACGTATCCAGCCGCACGGCCAGGGGCTGCTCGAAGGCATGCTTGACGTTGTTGAATTCGACCCCGCTGTCCAGGCTCAGCCGATATGCGCATGGCGGCTGCAGCAGCGGCATGCGGCGCGCAAATTCCTCCAGCGTCATCACGAATGGGGGCGGGTCGACCAGGTCGACCACGGGTCCACTGTCCGCTGGCGACGGACCCGCCGTGGCGACGTTCGATTCCTGAACCGTCTGAGACATCGTTGTTCTGCGACGCGCGCGCTGCGGACCGACGGGTCCGGCTCGCGCTGCGCTCCCTCTGCGCACGCGCTAGCCGATTCAGATGATTGCGGATCGACTATGAGCGTCCCCCATTCTCACGCTTCGCGTGGGAACAAGCAATGGCTGCAACGCCACTTCTTAGCCAAAATCAAGAAGGGCGTCGCGCGACTCTTTTTTTTGAAACGTGGGTCTTACTGATGTCCGGTTTGTTCGCGCTTTTACGACTCGCACTTCGGCGCACGGCGGGAGTGGCTATAGCCCTACTGCGCTTGTGGTCTGAAGCCGTTCTTGCAGACGGACGCGGCGAGGCCGCCCGCTTGCGCGGCGGCGCAGCCTTTGCAGCGGCCTTGACCGGCGCCGAGGCGCCCTCCTGCGCGGCTGTCGCCGCCACGGAGGGTGCCGCCTTCGCACGTTTTGCGGCGCGCTTGCCCGCCTTCGCCGCTTTCGCGGCTTCAGAGGGCTTGCCCTCCGAAGCGGCGACAGCCGCGAGGGAGGGCGCCTCGGCGCCGTCCTTGGCGCGGCGCGCCGGCCGCGGCTCGAATTCGAATCCGATCGTGCCGTCCGGCTTGCGCGCCAGGCGGGCGGCGAACTTGCGCCGCGTGCGGTTCGAGACGAATTCGCGCAGCAGGTCGGTGCGGCCTTCGGCCAGGAGCTTGCGCATCTGCTCGGCCGGCACGGTCTGCTGCAGGATCACCCGTCCCGAGCGGAAGTCGCAGCTCTTGGATGGGCCGACCGCGCGCTCGCACACGTACGCCATCGGCAGCTCGAACACCCGCCCGCCGCACTTCGGGCACGCGCCCAGCGGCGTTTGGTCGCTGAAGTCGGGCTGCGTCGCATCGTCGTCCGATCCGCTGGCGTTGCCGAAATCGAATTCCAGCTTGAATTCCGGGGAAATCTTAAGCGCCGCGGCAAAAGGACGCCCCATCTTGCTGCGGAACCCGGTCAACGGCCCGATCTGGCGATCGCGCAGCAATTGCTCGACTTCCTCGTATTCGAAGGTGCGGCTGGCCGGATGCTTGGGCAGCGAGAAATCGCACTTGAGGCAGGCGAAGCGGCGGTAGTTCTCCTGCACGGTGCCGCCGCACTTCGGACACGGCGTCGTGAGCGTCGCGTAGTCGCCCGGCACCGTGTCCGATTCGTAGCTCTTGGCGCGCTCGACGATCTTGCGCGCGATCTGGGCGATCTCGCGCATGAAGGCGGTCCGCTTGAGCGCGCCGCGCTCCATCTGCGCCAGCTTGTGTTCCCATTCGCCGGTCAACTCCGGCGCGGTGAGCTCGGTCACGCCCAGCCCGCGCAGCAGCGTCAACAGCTGGAATGCCTTGGCGGTCGGGTGCAGGTCGCGCCCGTCGCGCACCAGGTACCGCTCGGTGATCAGCCCTTCGATGATGGCGGCGCGCGTGGCCGGCGTTCCCAGGCCCTTGCCGGCCATGGCGGCGCGCAGTTCGTCGTCATCGAGCAGCTTGCCCGCTCCTTCCATCGCGGACAGCAGCGTCGCCTCCGTATAGCGCGCCGCCGGACGTGTCTGCAGCGCGGTCGCCTCGATCGAATCGGTCCGGACCGTCTCGCCGGGCTTCACCGGCACCAGCGACGTCTGGCCTTCCTGGGCCTCGCGCCCGTACACGGCGAGCCAGCCCGCTTCGACCAGGATCCGACCGTCCGTCTTGAACTGCTGCGTCTTCACCTCGGTGATGCGGGTGGTCACCAGGTACTCGGCGGCCGGAAAGAACACGGCCAGGAAGCGGCGCACGACGAGGTCGTACAGTTTCTGCTCGATTTCCGACAGATGGCCGGGCGCCTGCAGCGTCGGCACGATCGCGAAGTGGTCGGAGATCTTCGAGTTGTCGAAGATGCGCCGGTTCGGCTTGACCCAGCCCTGCTCGAGCACGCGCCGCGCGTGCGGGGCGAGCGGCTGCAGCGCCGGCGATTCATGGATCGCCGACTTGCCGCGCCCCTTGCCCGCGAGCATCTGCATCGTCTTGGTGACCACGCTCAGATAGTCTTCGGGCAGCGCGCGCGAGTCGGTGCGGGGATAGGTCAGCACCTTGTGCCGTTCGTACAGCGCCTGCGCCAGCGACAGCGTGGTCTTGGCCGAAAAGCCGAAGCGCGAGTTCGCTTCGCGCTGCAGCGAGGTCAGATCGAACAGCAAGGGCGACAGCTGGGTGCTGGGCTTGGACTCCTCGCTGACGGTGCCCGGCTGGCCCGCGCACGCCGCCACGATGGCGTGTGCCCGCTGCGCGTCCCACAGGCGCTCGGCGCGCGCCTCGGGGTCTTCGTCACTGCGCTTGAAGGTCGGGTCGAACCACCGGCCTTCGTAGGTTCCGGCTTCGCACGCGAAGCTGGCTTTCACCTCCCAGTAGTCGCGCGCGACGAACTTGCGGATCTGCTCTTCGCGCTCGACCACGATGGCCAGGGTCGGGGTCTGCACCCGGCCCACGGTCGTCAGGAAAAAGCCCCCGTCGCGGCTGTTGAACGCGGTCATCGCACGGGTGCCGTTGATTCCGACCAGCCAGTCGGCTTCCGAGCGGCAGCGCGCCGCGTCGGCCAGCGGCTGCATCTCGCCGTCGCTGCGCAGCGATTCGAACGCCTCGCGGATCGATGCCGGCGTCATCGACTGCAGCCACAAGCGGGAGATCGGCTGGCGCGCGCCGGAGTGCTGGACGATGTAGCGGAAAATCAGCTCGCCCTCGCGCCCGGCGTCGCAGGCGTTGATCAGCTGGGCCACGTCCTTGCGCTTGATCAGCTTCTCGAGCACCTTCAGCCGGTTGTGCGACTTCTCGATCGGCCGCAGGTCGAAGTGCGGTGGAATCACGGGAAGGTGCGCGAAGCTCCACTTGCCCCGCTTGACCTCGTATTGCTCCGGCTCGTGCAGCTCGAGCAGGTGCCCGACGGCGGACGACAGCACGTACTCGTCGTTCTCGAAATAGTCCTGAACCCGGTCGAAGCCACCCAGCGCGCGCGCGATGTCGGCGGCGACCGATGGTTTCTCGGCAACAATCAGCGTCTTCTTGGACATTGCATCCAGTGGTTCAAACCGGCGCCGAAGCGGGCGCCCCTTTTTTCAGAATAACAAATGAATTGCCGCGGTCGCACCTTGCCACGGCGGGCCTGCGGCCGGACCGGTGCCGCTCGACCGGGCGGCGGCCTGGAAGAATCAGTGCAATGCCGGCCTCGGATCGTCGTCGAGCAGCTCCTGCAGCAGCATCAGGTCGACGTCGACGGCCTGGCTCCACAGCACCATCAGCACGATGATCTTCACGCGTTCGAGCGCGATCGGCGTCTCGGCCAGCGCGGCCGCGCGCTCGATCACGATTTCGCGCTGCACCGGGCTGAGCTGTCCGTCGCGGTCGAGCGAAGCGATGAACCCGATCGCGGCGGCGCCGAGCGATGCGTACTCCTGGCTGGTGTAAACGCGGAACGCCCTCGGACCGGCTCGGCTGGGCGAACGCGACGACAACGTAACGCTGGCCAGCCCGTGCAGCCAGACCATCGCATCGGCGATCTCGTCCTCGTCGAAACCGGCATCGGCGAGCCGCTGAGTCAGCGCTTCGACGTCCGGACACGCGGACAGCGCACTGTAGTTCTCGTACAGGAAAACCAGCACGTCGAACATGGCCGTGCGCACTGTAACGCAGCCCCCCGTGCCGGCGCAATAGGACACTCCCTAGCAATGCCTCAACCGCTGGTAGCAGTTGCCCGCCATTCGCTCAATAGCTTGTGCTAATTCGAGCTCCAGCAGCCGGGCCGACAGCACCCCCGGCGCAAGCCCGGTGCGTTGGGCGAGCGTGTCCAGATCAACGGGGTCATATCCGATCGCCTGCAGCAACGCCTGGTCGTCGTCGCCGCCTGCGTGGTCCGGCGCGCGCTCGGCCGCAGGCCGTTGCGCCACACCGAAGCGCAGCTCCTCGAGGACATCCTGCGCCGATTCGACCAGGCGCGCGCCCTCGCGGATCAGACGGTGGCATCCGCGCGCGACCGGCGAATGGATCGATCCGGGGATCGCCATCACGTCGCGCCCGAGCTCCGCGGCCAGGCGCGCGGTGATCAGCGAGCCGGAGTGCACCGCGGCTTCGACCACCAGCACGCCGCGGGCGAGCGCGGCGATCAGGCGGTTGCGGCGTGGGAAGTTGTGCTCGAGGGGCGGCGTTCCCAGCGGGTATTCGGTCAGCAGCAATCCCTGTTGCGCGATGCGGTCGGCCAGCGCACGGTTGGATGCCGGATACACCCGGTCGGCCCCGGTGCCGAGCACCGCGATCGTGGCCGGTTCGTGGGCGAGCGCGCCGCGGTGCGCGGCCGCGTCGATGCCGCGCGCCAGCCCGCTCACGATCGTCAGCCCGCACCCGGCCAGGTGCGCGGCGAACGCCTCGGCGTTGGCCTCGCCCTGGCGGGTGGCGCTGCGGCTTCCGACGATCGCCAGCGCCGGCCGGGCCAGCAGTTCGCGCCGGCCTCGCAGGTACAGCAGGGGCGGAGCATCGGCAAGTTCCAGCAGGGCGGCCGGGTAATCCGGGTCAGCCAGCGTGATCAGCGACCGGTCGGCCCCGGCCCCGAGCCACACCAGCGCCCGCTCGATGGCCTGGGCCGGCGGCGGCGCCAGCAGTTTTGCGGTCAGTGGCGCACCCGCGACGTCTGCCAGCGCGGCCCGGCCCGCCTCGAAGATCGTGCCGGGCAGCCCGAAGGCCGACAACAGCTCACGCGCGGCGCGCGGTCCGACGCCCTCGGTCAGGGTGAGCCGTAGCCAGGCGCGCTGTTCGGCGTCGTCCAACAGCCGGATGAATGAAACTCAGCGCGTTGCTCAGTGCGCGACGGCCACGGCGCCGTCCGGCGCGGTGGCGTCATCGGAGGAGGCGCTGTCCGGCAGCCGATCGGGCACGCCGAAGCGGTCGCCGACCTTGATCGGGCCGGTGGCCGTCATCACCAGCGCGTACGCGACGTTGTCGAACACGCGAAACACGAACATCTCGCCGAGGCGCTCGTCGGGCAGCTTGATGAATTGGCTCCCCGCCGCGGTGCGGTCGCGCATCGTCTGCCCGCTGCGGTTCACCGCCAGCACCGTTCCGATCTCCAGACCGTCGCGCCCGCCCCGGTTCAGCGTCACGATGCTTTGCGCGCCCACGTCGTCGATCGAGCCGTACACCGAGATCAAGCGGCCTTCGACCGGATGCTGCGGCCGGTGGGGCACGTACGTGATCAGCGGCTCGCGCTGGATCGGCACCAGCCGGTCCTCGACCCCGATTTCGCGCTTGCTGTCGACGATGCTGAGCGTGGTGATCTCGCCGTGCCGGACCACCCGCGCGCTGCCCAGGAACAGCGCCTCGTAGGCGATCGGTTCGGAACGCGGGTTGTCCGGGTCAAACAGCGGCCGGGCCGGGCGGAACACGTGAAAGTCGGTCTGCGACCGGTCTTCGATGCCGCGCGCATAGGCGACGTCATAGCGGCCCAGGTATACCCGGTCTTCCGGGGTGGCAACGATGCGCGGGTACTTGGACAGCTCTTCCGCCGATATGACCATCGGCTGCGACAGGAACGGCTCGATCAGCTGGTTCGGGATGCTGGGGATCGGCTCCGAAGCGACGTCTCCCAGATCCCGCACGCGCGGCTGCAGCTGCACCAGCGGAAGCGGCGGCGGGGCCGGCACCGCCGGCGCGGCGGCGACGGTCGGGGCCGGCGCCGGCGCGCCCGTATCGCCGCTGCCGACCAGTTTCAGCTGGGCCCGGCCCTCGGCGGTTTTGACCAGCACCAGCATCTGGCCCGGATAGATCAGGTGCGGATTGGCGATCGCCTGCTTGTTCATGCCCCACAGTTCCGGCCAGCGCCACGGCGACTTCAGGTACAGCACCGAAATCGCCCACAGCGTGTCGCCTTTCTTGATCGTGTAGCGCTCGGGCGCACCCGGGGCCAGCTCCGACAGCGGCACGCCGGCCTGCGCGATCTTTTCGGCTTGCTGGCGCTGTTCGTCCGTGACCGGGAAGCGGGAGCGTTGCTGGCTCCAGGCCTGGCCGGCCAGCGAAACGATCAGCAGTCCAAACAGGGCGGACCGTGCGAGAAACGAAAAATCGATCATGCTGGGGCCTCGAGTCGCTGACGGCATTGGCCGTATTGGCCCTGTCCCGCCTGCGGAACAGGGGTCGGAGGTGAAAGTCCGTTACCGCTTAAAATTGTCCGCCCAAACCCTTGATATCGCAACGGATCCGGCCGGATGGATCCCTACCGGCCGGACGTGATCGGCGTCAGTATCGCGCTATGGGAGCCAGGGAAACGATGAAAAAGACGGCACTCGCCACGATATTCCGGTTTGGAGGGCCTGGTTGAGTCGACTTTCGATACTCGAATACCCGGATCCGCGCCTGAAACGGGTCGCGCGGCCGGTGACCGTTTTCGATCAGCGGGTGGTCCAGCTCGCCGCCGACATGGCCGAAACCATGTATGCGGCCCCGGGCGTGGGACTGGCGGCCACTCAGGTCGACGTGCACGAGCGGATGATCGTGATCGACGTGTCCGAGAACAAGGACGCGCTGCACGTGTTCGTCAATCCCGAGCTGGTGTGGGCATCCGAGGAGACGGCGCTGTGTGAAGAGGGTTGCCTTTCGGTGCCCGGCGTGTTCGACATGGTGCGAAGACCCGCCCGCGTGCGCGTGCGCGCGATGGACCCGCACGGCCGGCCGTTCGAGCTCGACTGCGAGGGCGCGCTGGCGGTATGCGTGCAGCACGAAATGGACCACCTGGAGGGCCGCGTCTTTGTCGAGTACCTGTCGCCGCTGAAGCAGAGCCGGATCCGCACCCGGATGCGAAAGCGCCACGCACGGCCCGCCTAGGCCGGCGCGCCGTCAGGCTGGTTGCGCTTCGATGCGAATCGCTTTCGCGGGTACTCCCCGATTCGCGGCGGCCGCGCTGGCGGCGATCCTCGACGCCGGGCACCCGGTCGCGCTGGTTCTGACGCAGCCGGATCGGCCGGCCGGCCGGGGACTGAAGCCGCGCGCGAGCGCGGTGGGCGAACTGGCAAGGGCCCGCGGCCTGCCGGTGCTGTCGCCGCCGTCGCTGCGCGCGGGCTCCGGCGCGGACGGCGCAGGCGAGGCGCTGCAACATCTGCGCTCGGCGGCACCCGATCTGTGGGTGGTGGCTGCGTACGGACTGATCCTGCCGCAGGCGATGCTCGATGCGCCGCGCGGCGTTGCCGGGCGCAGCGGGCCGGTGCGCGCGATCAATATCCACGCGTCGCTGCTGCCCAGGTGGCGCGGCGCCGCGCCGGTCGCGCGCGCGATCGAGGCGGGCGACCACGTTACCGGCATCACGCTGATGCAGATGGAAGCGGGCCTCGATACCGGTCCGATCCTGTGTTCCGAGGCGATCCCGATCGCAGCGGCCGACACCACCGGGACGCTGACCGACCGGCTGGCGCAGCTGGGCGCGCGCCTGATCGTGTCGTCGCTGGCTGCGGCGGCGGGCGGTCGCTGGGAGCCCGTTGCGCAGCCGGCCGAGGGCGTCAGCTACGCCCGCAAGATCGACAAGCGCGAGGCGTGGCTGCACTGGTCGGATGCCGCCGCGGTGCTGGCGCGCCGGGTGCGCGCATTCGATCCGCAGCCTGGCGCGTGCGGTCGCACGGGTGACGCTTTCGTGAAGATCTGGTCGGCCAGCGCGGAAAGCGGGGCCACCGACGCCGAACCGGGCACCGTGGTTTCGTTGGGCGCGGACGCAATCCGGGTGGCGTGCGGCCAGGGCGTGCTGGCGATCCATGAGCTGCAGCGGGCGGGCGGAAGGCGCCTGGCGGCGCGCGAATTCCTGGCCGCAACGCCGATGCCGGCCGGTACGCGGTGGTCGATGCCGGCACGAGACCCGCGTTGAAACAGGCCGTGGGCACCGGCGCCGCGCTGGCCGAGGTGCTGCGCGCGGCTGCTCCGGTATGGGTGCGGGTGTGTCGGGGCCACGCGCTCGACCGGGAGCTGCAGCAGCAGGCACTGCGGCTGGGCGGCGCGACCCAGGTCGCGAGCGCGGTGCGCGACGTATGCCACGGCGCGTTTCGACACCGCGCGCTGATCGAGGCGGTTTTACAGCGCCTCGTTGTACGCGCAGCGGCGCCGCAAGTCGGTGGGCTGCTGGCCGTGGCCCTGTCCCAGTTGCTCGAAGGAACGTATCGCGATCACGTGCTGGTCGATCAGGCGGTCGCGGCCGCGCGGGCGGATGCGCGCTCGGAAAACGCTGCCGGCTTTGTGAACGCCGTGTTGCGTTCGTTCCTGCGGCGGCGCGCGGTACTCGTGCCCCAGCTGCTGCGCGATGATGCGACGCGTCTGAACGTTCCGCCCTGGTGGCTGCAGCGGGTCCGGCGCGATCACCCCGACCGGTGGGAAGACGCGCTGGCCTGTGCCGCGCGCGCACCGGCGCTCGTGCTGCGGGTGAACCGGCGGCGCTGCAGCGTCGATCAGTACCTGGCCCGCCTGCAGGCCGAGGCGATCGCGGCCAGCCTGGTCGGCGCCGCTGCCGTGCGGCTGGAACGGCCGCGCCCGGTCGAGCGCATCCCGGGTTTCCTCGAGGGACTGGTCTCGGTGCAGGACGCCGGCGCACAACTGGCCGCCACGTGGCTGCAGGCCGACGACGGCATGCGCGTGCTGGACGCGTGCGCGGCTCCGGGCGGCAAGACCGGCCACCTGGCCGAGCTGTCGGATGCACTCATCGATGCGGTCGAGCTCGATCCGGGGCGGACCCGGTTGATCGCCGACAATCTGCAACGGCTCGGCCTGATGACGCCGCGCCTGCGCGTGTTGACCGCGGACGCGCACCATGCGACCGGCTTCTGGGACGGACAGCCGTATCAGCGCATTCTGCTCGACGCACCGTGCACCGGTTCCGGGATTGTGCGGCGCCATCCGGACATCCCGTGGCTGCGCCGCGAGGCCGATGTTGCGCAATTAGCAACGATTCAGGCCGGATTGCTCGACGCTTTGTGGCCGCTGCTGGCACCGGCTGGTAGATTGCTTTATGTGGTCTGTTCGGTCTTTGACGAGGAGGCGGAGCAGCAAGCCGACTCCTTTCTCGGACGCCACCCGGACGCTCGACTGACTCCGCTGCCGGGCACAGATCTCGGCTCGCTGCAGTTGCTTCCTACCGGCGCGGATCGCGTTGAGCCTGGTCCGATTGTCGGCCTGCCGACCGAGCATGACGGCTTCTTCTTTGCGCTGTTCGAGAAGGTTTAGGCCTTGCTGAACGAAACGCACCGGCCTGACGGCGTCGGCAACGGCGCGCCTTTGGCGCGCCGGCTCTGGCTGGGCGGCCTGCTGTTGGCGGGGCTGTGGCTGGTGCTGCCGCAGCACGCGCGCGCACAACCGTCGGTCGCAGTCGAATCGGCCGAGCTGGAGGTGCGTGACGAGCCCGAAGCCGGCCTGTACCTGAACGCGCAATTCGCCTTCGAGCCGTCGCCCGCGATCGAAGACGCGGTGCGGCGCGGCATACCCGTGTATTTCGCGATCGATTTCGAGCTGGTCCGGTCGCGCTGGTACTGGTTCGACAAGAAACTCGCATCGGCCACGCTGTCGTACCGTCTCACCTACAGCCCGCTCACGCGCCAGTTCCGGCTGTCGCGCGGCGCGCTGGCCCAGCCGTTCGATACGCTGGACGAGGCGCTCGCAACGGTGCGCAATGTGCGCGGGTGGAAGGTCGCGGGACCGGGCACGGCCGCATCGCGCGAGCACCTGCTGGCGCACGTTCGCCTCAGGCTGGACACGACGATGCTGCCCAAGCCGTTCCAGGTCGATTCACTGACCAATCGCGACTGGGCGCTCGCGTCGGACTGGCAGCCGGTCCGCATCGGCCCGCTGTCGCAGCGCTGATATTGTCTCTGCCGTGCCGCGCATTCTCCGCTATGGGCTGATCGGCGCGCTCGCGCTGGCCGGGGTGCTGCTGCTGGTGCTGGCGCTGGCCAGCGGCAACAGCCGCGCCTTCGAGCGCAACTATCCGCTGCTGCTGGCGCTGAACGGCGTGATCGCGCTGGTGCTGTTCGCGGTCGTCACCGCCCTGTCGCTGCGCCTGGTGGACCGGGTCCGCAAGGGACGCTTCGGCGCCCGCTTGATGACCCGCTTTGCGCTCGCGTTCGCGTTGATCGGCGTGGCCCCGGGCGTGCTGGTGTATCTGGTTTCCTCCCTTTTCATCTCGCGCTCGATCGAATCGTGGTTCAACGTCCAGGTCGAAGGCGCATTGAATTCCGGGCTCGAGCTGGGCCGCGCGGTGCTGGAGACCCAGCGCGACGAACTGAGGAACCGCGCCCGGGCCATGGCGGCCGAGCTGGCCGACACCGCCCCGTCGGAGCAGATCCGACGGCTCGATCAGCTGCGCGAGCGTGCCGGGGCCGACGAGGCGTTGTGGGTGACGGCCAACGGCTCCTTGATCGGGTCGAGCAGCAATCGCACCGGGCGCTTCATGCCGGTGCTGCCCAGCGCCAGCAGCCTGCGCGCGGCGCGGGCCGCACGGGGCCTGGCCGTGATCGAGGGCGACGAACTGTCCACCGAGCCGGGCGGCGGCCTGCGCACCCGGGTCATCGTTCCGGTGCCTGCGCCGTCGCCACCCGCGCTGCGTCCCGTTTCGCCCGCGTCGGCCTCGCGCGGCACCGGCCTGCGAGAGGCCGAGCCCGCGATCCGCTTCGAGGAGCCGAGCTTCCTGCAGTTGACGCGCGCGGTTGCGCCGGACGTGGCCGCCAACGCGCAGGCCTTGCGAGCCGGTTATGGCGAATACCAGCAGCTGTCGCTGTCGCGCGTCGGGCTGCAGAAGATGTACCGCCTGACGCTGACGTTGACGCTGCTGCTGGCGATTTTCGCGGCGATCGCTTCCGGGGTGATGCTGGCCGGTTCGATGACGGCCCCGCTGATCGAGCTGGCGGCGGGCACGCGCGCCGTGGCCGGCGGCGACTACCGCCCGGTGCGCGAGTTCCGCGGCAACGATGAGCTGAACGTGCTGACCCGATCGTTCAACGAGATGACGCGCCAGCTGTCGGACGCGCGCGAAACGTTGGAGGCGCGGTCGCGCGAACTGGAAACGGCGCGCGGCTTCCTGGAGCGCGTTCTGTCCAACCTGTCGGCCGGGGTCATCGTGCTCGATTCCGAATCGCGCATCGTGACGGCGAACCTCGGCGCCGGCCGCATCCTGGGCCTGCCGCGAGGCGACCCGGTCGGCCGGCGCCTGTCCGAGGTCCACCCGCAGCTCGCCGAGCAGGTATCGAGCGCCTTTCGCGACCATTCGCTGGCGGCCACGCCCAAGGACTCCTGGCAGCGTCAGATGAAACTGGACCGGGTCGGAGCCCCGACCGGATCGGAGCCGCTGTCTCTGCTGGCGCGCGGATCGCGCCTGCCGCTGGACGCGCGGCCGGGCTACGTGATCGTGTTCGACGACATCACCCAGGTGATCTCGGCCCAGCGCGCGGTGGCCTGGGGCGAAGTGGCCCGCCGCCTCGCGCACGAGATCAAAAATCCGCTCACGCCGATCCAGCTGGCCGCCGAGCGGCTGCAGATGAAGCTCGCCGGGGACTTGCCGGCCGATCAGGCCGACGTGCTGGTGCGTGGAGCCTCGACCATCGTAAATCAGGTCGCGGCAATGAAGCGCATGGTCGACGAATTCCGCGAGTATGCCCGCCTGCCGCCGGCGCAACTGGCGCCGCTCGATCTGAATTCGCTGCTGCAAGAGATCGGATCGCTGTACGGGGCCGACCTGCGAGGCGAAACACCGCCGGGGCGCTCAGGCGCGGCCGGATCGGCTCGGATCGAGCTGCAGCTGGCGCGCGCGCTGCCGATGATCGACGGGGACGCGTCGCACCTGCGCCAGCTTATCCACAACCTGGTGGCCAATGCGCAGGAGTCGATCGCGGCGGCTCAGGCGGCGGGCCGGGCCCGAACCAACGGCGGGCGCGTCGTGATACGCACGGAGGACGTGGCCATCGAGGACGTGGCGGACGGATCGGATTCGCCCTCCCGGGCGGTGCGCCTTTCCGTCGAGGACAACGGCCCGGGATTTGCGGCGAATATACTTAGGCGCGCCTTCGAGCCCTACGTGACCACGAAGCCGCGTGGAACGGGCCTCGGACTTGCCATGGTGAAGAAAATCGTCGACGAGCATGATGCCAGGATCGAGCTGATCAATCGTCTCGGAGGCGGCGGCGCGACCGTGACGGTCGTGTTCCGGCGCCTGGCGGAAGCCGCCGGTTAGGTCCGGCCGTCGGCTCGACGCGATCGCTATGGCCAACATTCTGGTCGTCGATGACGAGATCGGCATCCGGGAGCTGCTCTCGGAGATCCTGGCCGACGAGGGGCATGTGGTGCTGACCGCCGACAGCGCCGCCTCGGCACGCGCAATGCGGCAGGCCGAACCGCCCGATCTGGTCCTGCTCGACATCTGGATGCCGGATACGGACGGGGTCACGCTGCTGAAGGAGTGGGCCGCCAGCGGCCAGCTGACGATGCCGGTGATCATGATGTCGGGGCACGCGACCATCGACACGGCCAGCGAGGCGGCACGCTACGGCGCGCTGGATTTCCTGGAAAAGCCTATTGCGATGACCCGGTTGCTGTCCTCGGTCCGCAGCGGCCTGCAGCATGGCCGCCTGGTGCGAAACGCGCAGACCCTCGGAGCCGCGCTCGCCTCGCTGCCGGAGGACGACGCCCACCCGGTGGCCGATGCCAAGCCGCCGTCCAGCTTCGGTTCGGCGGCGGTGGCCGGCGTGGCCGTCAGCCTGGATCAGCCTCTGCGCGACGCGCGCGACCAGTTCGAGCGCGCCTATTTCGAGTACCACCTGGCCCGGGAGAACTTCAGCATGACCCGCGTGGCCGACCGGGCCGGACTCGAACGCACCCATTTGTACCGCAAGCTCAAGCAGCTCGGCGTGGAGCTGGCGCGCGGCGGGCGCCGGCCCGATCGCGGCGGCGGCGCCGAACGGCCAGCACCCGGACACAATCACGACACCGAACCGCAGTAGCCCGCGCTTCCTCCAGGCCGGCACCCTCGCGCTCCCCCAGCCCCTGTAAAAGGCGGACGGGGCGAGCCGCAGCGGGCCGAGCGTCGGACGGCTATAGTTAATGGTTTACCCTGAGTCGGCCGCTCCGTCCCGCCAATGGACCGTATCCGGGTGCGCGGCGCGCGCACCCACAACCTGAAGAACATCGATCTCGATCTGCCGCGCAACCGGCTGGTCGTGATCACCGGGCTTTCGGGCTCGGGCAAGAGCTCGCTCGCGTTCGACACGCTGTACGCGGAAGGGCAGCGCCGCTACGTCGAAACCTTCAGCGCGTACGCCCGCCAGTTCCTCGACCGGATGGACCGTCCGCAAGTGGACCGCGTCGATGGCGTGCCGCCCGCCATCGCGATCGACCAGACCAACCCGGTGCGCAGCTCGCGCTCCACGGTCGGCACGATGACCGAACTTAACGACCATCTGAAGCTGCTGTACGCGCGCGCGGCCGAGCTGTTCGACCGCCAGACCGCGCACCCGGTGCGGCACGACACGCCCGAGACGATCTACGCGGAACTGCTCGAACGCACCGCGCAGGAGGAGCCCCGGCTCGTCGTCACGTTCCCGGTCGAGCTACCCGAGTCGGCGTCGCAGCAGGAGGTCGAACAATGGCTGTCGGCGAGCGGCTATACGCGCGTGCAGGCGCAGCGCGAAGTCGATTCGCCGACCGGCAGGCGCAAGCTGCTCGACGTCGTCGCCGACCGCTTCCGGCTGCGCTCGGTGGACAAAGCGCGCGCGATCGAGGCACTCGAGGCATCGCTGAAGCGCGGCGGCGGGCGCGTCAATATCTACGTGCTGCCGGCCGCGTCGGACGAACCGCAGGCCGAAGGCGCCGAGCCGCGCATCTGGCGTTTCTCCACCGGTCTGCACAGCCCCGAAAGCGATCTGCGCTACGCCGACCCGCAGCCGGCGCTGTTTTCGTTCAACTCGGCCTATGGCGCGTGCGACGCTTGCCGCGGCTTCGGCCGCGTGATCGGCGTCGACCTCGGCCTCGTCATTCCAGACGCCCGCAAGACGCTGCGCGAAGGCGCGGTCAAGCCGATGCAGACGCCCGCGTGGAAGGAGTGCCAGGACGACCTGATGCGCTACGCGGCGAAAGCCGACATCCGCCGCGACACGCCGTGGGGCGAGCTGAGCGAGCGCGAGCGCGACTGGGTCATCAACGGTTCGCCGGACTGGAACGGCAAGTGGCAGACGCATTGGTACGGCGTCAAACGCTTCTTCGACTATCTCGAATCGAAGGCGTACAAGATGCATATTCGCGTGCTGCTGTCGAAGTACCGCAGCTACACGCCGTGCGAAACCTGCGGCGGCGCGCGTCTGAAAACCGAATCGCTGCTGTGGCGGCTCGGCAGCAAGGCGAACGCGAACGAGGTCCTCGGGCCCGCGCAACGCTTCATGCCGCGCGGCGTTCAGTGGTCGCGCGCGCAGCTCGAAGCATTGCCGGGCCTGACCGTGCACGACCTGATGCTGATGCCGATCGAGCGCATCCGCCGCTTCTTCGACGAGATCACGCTGCCGAGCGCGTTACTCGACGACGCGCTGAAGCTGCTGCTCGCGGAAGTGCGCACGCGCCTGAAGTACCTATGCGACGTCGGCCTCGGCTATCTGACGCTCGACAGACAAAGCCGCACGCTGTCGGGCGGCGAGGTGCAGCGCATCAACCTGACCACCGCGCTCGGCACGTCGCTGACCAAGACGCTGTTCGTGCTCGACGAGCCGAGCATCGGCCTGCATCCGCGCGACCTGAACCGGATCGTCGAAGCGATGCACCGGCTGCGCGACGCGGGCAATACGCTGGTGGTGGTCGAGCACGACCCGTCAGTGATGCTCGCGGCGGACCGGCTGATCGACATGGGTCCGGGGCCAGGTGAACGCGGCGGTTCGATTATTTACGACGGCGCGCCTGAGGCGATTCGCTCTTCTGGCACGCTGACTGGTGAGTACCTGGGTGGTCGCCGCCATGTGGCGGATGCGGCGCACTGGTCGCAACGTCCGGTGGATGACAGCACGCCGCGCATCGTGCTCGAAGGCGCAACCGAACACAATCTGCGCGACGTCACGGTC
>DATKFG010000086.1:0-45424 GCA_035511515.1 Burkholderiaceae bacterium
CGGGGTCTCGACCCCCGACAGCCTGATCTGTCCGCTCGGGCGCGTCACGGCCTCCCCCGACACCCGGACCGACGAGGCCCGGCCGTGGTATGCGATCGGCATCCATTTGTAATTGGGCAGCAACGGCTGATCCGGGCGCAGCAGCCGCCCGACCGCCGCGGCGTGGTGAATCGAGGTGTAGAAGTCGGTGAAGTCTCCGATCCCGGCCGGCAGCCCATATTGAACGTCGGCCTGGGCGATCAGTGCCGCTTGCAGCCGTTGCTGCTGCGGGCTTGCGACCCTGAGCGCCCGCGACAGTGTCAACCGCAGCAGCGACCAGGCGGCCGGACCGAGCGCCATCAGCCCGTTCAGGGTCGCGTTGCAGCAGGCGTGGCTGATCTGCGGCTCCAGCAGAGCCGCCGCGTTCGGGTGCGCGAGATCGACGATTGAATCGCCGATGGCCGCGCCGAGGCGGAAACGATCCCCGCCCCGCGGTCGGAACGCCGCCAACGGAAGAT
Source organism: Burkholderiaceae bacterium (assembly GCA_035511515.1). Lineage (GTDB taxonomy): Bacteria > Pseudomonadota > Gammaproteobacteria > Burkholderiales > Burkholderiaceae_F > VBCK01. Next base: position 498 of record DATKFG010000086.1, read on the forward strand.
TCTGGATCGGAAAGGCCGCGCCCGGCGCGTTGGCCGAAGGCACCCAGCTGCGCAGGGTCGACTGGTGCGTCTCGTTCAGCTGCATTTGCCGCCCGGCAGCGTCAGCGGCGGGCCGGATCGAAATGACGCCGCAGGCCGCGCCAGCAATCGGCGTAGTCGGTTTGCCGGTTGGGCGCGCTCAACGCGTAGGCGGTCGCGTGCAGCGGATAGCGGGTTTCGAACATCAAGGCCATCGTGTCCCGGATCGCCTCGGCCTTGGACGTATCGGCCTGTGAGGCCCGCTCGAACGCGCTGGCATCCGGCCCGTGACCGGTCATGCAATTGTGCAGGCTGGCGCCGCCTGGAACGAAGCCTTGCGCCTTGGCGTCGTAGACGCCGCTGATCAGGCCCATGAACTCGGAGGCGACGTTGCGGTGGAACCAAGGCGGCCGGAACGTGTGCTCCATCACCAGGATCCGCGGCGGGAAGATCACGAAATCGATCGAGCTGATTCCGGGCGTATCGCTGGGCGACATCAGCACCACGAAGATCGACGGATCCGGGTGATCGAAACTGATCGAGCCGATCGTATTGAAGCGGCTCAAGTCGTATTTGTACGGAGCGTAGTTTCCGTGCCACGCGACCACATCCAGCGGTGAATGGTCCAGCGGCGCGCTCCACAGCCTGCCCTGGAACCGGGCCAGCAGCTCGAACGATCCCGGCCGGTCTTCGTAGCTGGCCACGGGCGACAGAAAGTCGCGCGGATTGGCCAGGCCATTGGATCCGATCGGCCCCAGGTCAGGCAGGCGGAATCCCGCTGCGAAGTTCTCGCAGACGTAGCCGCGCGCGCCCGCCTCTTTCAGTTCGACCCGGAAGCGGATGCCGCGCGGTATCACGACGATCTCGCCCGGTTCGGCCTCGATGATGCCGAATTCGGTGCGGAAACGCAGTCCGCCCTGCTGCAGCGCGACCAGCAGCTCACCGTCGGCGTCGTACACAACGCGATCGGTCATCGACCGGTTGATCGCGTACACGTGTACGCCGCATCCGGTTTGCGTGGCCGGGTCGCCCATGCCGGCCATCGTGACCAGGCCCTGGACAAAATCGGTCGGCCCCGCGGGCTCCGGCAGCGGGTCCCAGCGCATCGGCTCCGGCGGCATCTCAGCCGAAGCGAAGTCGCTGCTCCAGTTGCGCGCATCGACCTGGCGGAACGCACTCTGTTGTGCACTGGGAAGGATCCGGTACAGCCAGGAGTGCCGATTCGAAGCGCGCGGCGCGGTAAAGCCCGTCCCCGAGAGCTGCTCGGCGTACAGGCCGTAGGGGCAGCGCTGCGGCGAATTCTGGCCGGCCGGCAACGCGCCCGGCAGCGCTTCACTGCTGAACGTGTTGCCGAATCCGCTCTGGTAAGCGGGCTGCTCGGTCGCGGCGGATGGCGGAACGTGTCGACTCATGATGATGCAACCGGATTAATGCACATTTTGACGATTTGCGGCAAGCCGGGTTCCTCGCGGGACGTAGCTTCTCGCCTCAATGCAGCTTCACATGCGGCTCGGTGCGGCGTGTGATCATCCGGGCCAGCGTATCGAGCGCGACCTTCCAAAACCCGTGCAGGGCCAACTCGTGCAGCTTGTACAGCGACACGTACATCAGCCGGGCGAGGTACCCCTCGACCCAGATGTTGCCGCCCACCAGGCTGCCCATCAGGTTGCCCACCGCCGAAAACCTGCCCAGCGAAACGAGCGAGCCGAAATCGCGGTATCGCCACAAACGCAGTGGCCGGCCCCGCAGTATGCGCTCGACCTGGCCGACCATGTGCGAAGCCTGCTGGTGCGCCGCCTGCGCCCGGGGCGGCACCATCTGGCCCGGTTCCGCGCCAATCCAGGGACACGCGGCGCAATCGCCGATCGCGAACACGTTCGGATCGCGCGTGGTCTGCAAGGTGGCCGTCACCGCCAGCTGGTTGATCGCGTTGACCTCCAGGCCGTCGAGGTCGCGCAGAAAATCGGGCGCCTTGATGCCCGCCGCCCATACGATCAGCTCGGCCCGGATCACCTCTCCACTTGCCAGCCGCACGCCGTCCGGCAGAACCTCCTGCACGCGAGCCGAGGTCTTGATCTGCACGCCCAGCTGCTCCAGCAGCCGGGTCGCAGCTTTGGCCAGGCGCTCAGGCAACGCGGGCAGGATCCGCGGCGAGGCCTCGAGCAGCACCAGGCGGATGTCCTTGTCCGGCTCGATCCGGTCCAGGCCGAAGGATACGAGCGTGCGGGTCGACCGATGCAATTCGGCAGCCAGCTCAACCCCGGTTGCTCCCGCGCCGATCAGAACGACCTGCAGTTGCCCCGGTTGCAGCGGCATTTCCTGAGCATGGGCACGGATCAAGGCGTTGACGAGCCGGCGATGGAACCGAGCCGCCTGGGACGCTGTGTCGATCCGGGTCGCGTATTGGGCGACGCCGGGCACACCGAAATCGGCGGTCAGGCTGCCCACCGCGATCACCAGGGTGTCGTATCCGAACGCGCGCGCCGGCGTGACCAGATCGCCGTCCTCGTCAACAAACGGCCCGACGCGAACCCGACGGCGCTGGCGGTCCAAACCGGTCATCTCTCCGATCCGGTACCGAAAGCCGTGCCAGTGCGACTGCGCCAGGTAATCGGTTTCGTAACTGCCCAGATCCATGCTGCCGGCGGCGAGCTCGTGCAGATGCGGCTTCCAAAAGTGAGCCCGGGTTTTCTCAATCAGCGTGATGCGGGCCCGCCCGCTGCGGCCCAGGCGGTCGCCGAGCCGCGTGACCAGCTCCAGGCCGCCCGCCCCTCCGCCGACGACCACGACCTCGTGCAACGCCCGCCGTTCGTCGAGCGTCGCAGCATGGCCACCGCGCGGGTCCGGACTTGCCATCGTCGGATATTTCAATCAAAAAAGCAGTGTATGTTAACGGCAGCAATTCAAGGTCGCTCTCAAACGGGAGGCTTGGCATGTATTCTCGAATCCTGGCCGCCACCGACGGCAGCGAGACCTCGGAGCTGTCCGTTGAACAGGCCGCGCGCCTCGCAAAGGATCAAAAAGCCCAACTCAGGATCGTTCACGTGATCGAGCAGTCGCGTCTGGCCTTCGCGGCGGCGGGTCCGGTTGCGGTCGACCTGGAGGCGATCGTGGACGCGTTGCGCAAATCCGGTCAAGCCGCGCTCGAGCGGGGCCGCGCGATTGCGCAGCGGCACGGCGTGCAGGCCGACGTTGCCATCGTCGGGGACGATGCGGTCGATGACCGGGTCGCCGTCGTGCTGGCCGACGAGGCCCGGCGCTGGAAAGCCGACCTGATCGTGCTCGGAACCCACGGTCGGCGCGGCATCAACCACCTGCTGATGGGCAGTGTCGCTGAGGCGGTTGTGCGGATCGCGCCGGCGCACGTGCTGCTGGTGCGTTCGCAGCCCGCCCCGACATGAGCGCCGCAAGTCGATACCACCGCGCCGCCGCGCGACGGGCCGATCGACTGGCCAACCTGCTCGATGCGGCGATCTGAGCTTTCGAGCCGGCTGCGCGAACTCGAGCAGGCCGGCTTGATACGAAGCCGGCGCCGCATCGAGGGGCCGCAGGGCCCTCACCTGCGCGTGGACGGCGCAACCTACCTGGCGTTCTGCAGCAATGATTACCTTGGCCTGGCGAGTCACCCCGCGCTGGCCGACGCGGCGCGCCGCGCGCTGGACGATTTTGGCGTTGGCGCCGGTGCCTCAGCGCACATTTGCGGGCATACGCGCGTGCATGAGGCCTTGGAGCAGCGCCTGGCCCGCTTCGTGCGCTTGCCGCGCGCGCTGCATTTTTCAACCGGCTACATGGCCAACCTCGGAGTGCTGCCTTCGCTCGCGGGGCCGGGCGACGTGATCTTCTCGGACCGACTGAACCACGCGAGCCTGATTGATGCCGCGCGGCTGTCGCGCGCCGATGTCGTGGTCTACCCGCACGGCGATGTCGAGGCGCTCGGTCTGCAGATGTCTGAGCAGGCTGACCGCTCCAAGCTGATTGTGACCGATGCGGTGTTCAGCATGGACGGCGATCTGGCCCCCTTGCCACAGCTGCTGGAACTGTGCGAGCACCACGATGCATGGCTGGTGGTCGATGATGCGCACGGCTTTGGCGTGCTGGGAGAAAACGGCGCCGGCAGCCTGTCTCATTGGGGCCTGAGTTCGGAACGAATCGTTTACATGGGAACCTTGGGCAAGGCCGCAGGCGTATTCGGCGCCTTCGTCGCGGCCGACGCGGACGTGATCGAATGGCTCTTGCAGCGCGCACGCACCTACATGTTCACAACGTCGACTCCACCCGTGCTGGCCGCCGCCCTGCTGGCCGCGCTGGACGTGATCGAAACCGAGTCCTGGCGGCGCCGGCACTTGACTGCACTGATCGAACGTGTTCACGCGGGCCTGTCGGGTTTGGGCTGGCGTTTGCTGCCTTCGGCTACCGCGATCCAGCCGTTGATCATCGGGGACAACTCCGGGGCGATGTCGCTGATGGACTCGCTGCGCCACAGTGGCATTTGGGTACCCGCCATCCGCCCCCCCACGGTCCCGCCCGGCACCGCGCGCCTGCGCATTTCTCTGAGCGCGGCGCATTCCGATCAGGATATCGACCGGTTGTTGAATAGGCTGCGCGCGGTCGCACCTGGCCAGCCGATGGCCGACCGGCCGTCGACATGACCGCACTTGCGTGAGCGTTTCTTGATTTGCAAGCGCGCCGCTCAGCGCGTATCCTCGCCACCGGTCTGTCGGCGTTTGAGGACGCGGACGGGATGTCGCAGTTATGCAACTCGATGTGAACAAGAGAGGTCGGTCAGATGGTCTCAATCGTAAGCGCGGTAACGGAACTGGAATCCCGTCGCAAGGCCCTCGAACTTGAGTTGGCCAGCGTCAATTCGAGACTCAAGGCGATTCAGCAGGCGTTGGATGTGTCGGCTCGTTCCGAGTCGAACGGTGCCGGACGCGCCTCGCAATCCTCGTCCGCGGCGGCGACCGTGTCAGCGGCCGAAGCCAAGCGGTCCGGACGCAAGAAAGTACGCAAGCTGCGGCAGTGGTTCGCCTCGGGCGAGGCGATCGGCCTGATGAAGCGGATCGTGCGGTCGCCGATGACCGCCTCGGACATCGTCAAGGCGCTGGCGCACGCGAAGGGGTACGACAAGGGATTGCAACCGGAGCAACTCAAGCGCTTCCAGGGAACGGCCTACATGGCGGTGTCGAACGCGATCAAGGCCGGCAATGCGACGCGGATGAAGGACGGACGGGTGCGTATCCGTTGACGGTTGTGCCGGTGCAGCTGCTCGGCGACGCCGGATGGAAAATCATGTCACCAGCGTCACGCATGTCATTCAGCTTGCCGTCGCGCCGGTGTTTCTTCTCACCGCGATCGCGACACTGATTTCGGCACTGAACGTCCGGCTCGGCCGGATCGTGGACCGCCAGCGCGTGCTGCAGGCGCTGGCACCGCTTGCGGCGTGCGAAGCCGTGCAGGCTCAGCAGCGCGAATTCGCATTGCTGTCGCGCCGTATTCACCTGTCCTATCTGGCAATCCTAGCGGCCGGCGTTGCCGGCCTTTTCATCTGCCTGGTCGTGGCGCTGGCTTTCGTCGGGGTGCTGCTGGAAATGGACCTGGCCAGATTCCTGGCGGGATTGTTCGTGCTCGCCATGGTTTCGATGATCACATCGCTGAGCCTTTTCCTGCGTGAGATCTATCTGGCCGTATCGGGGCGCGAGCGGCTGAGCGCGCTGCCGGTCCGCGTTGCGCCGGGATCCTGAGCAGGCCTGTGGCCGTGAGTCACGCGCCGACCGAGGACTTGAATGTCGCGGCATCGGAGGTGATGCCGCCGCCGGCCCGGATCAAGGCCGAAATTGAACTGTCGGATGCGGCCGCGCGCACCGTGCTCGAGGGCCGCGCGGCGCTGTGCCGCATCCTGCGGCGCGAGGACGACCGCCGATTCGTCATCGTCGGACCCTGCTCGATTCACGACCCCGATGGCGGGCTCGACTACGCACGCCGTTTGAGGTCGCTGGCGCACGAGGTTGCCGACACGCTGTTGATCGTGATGCGCGTGTATTTCGAAAAGCCGCGCACCTCGGTCGGCTGGAAGGGTTTCGTCAACGATCCGAGGATGGACGACTCGTTCCGGATCGCCGAGGGCTTGCGACGGGCGCGCCGCTTCCTGGTCGACGTGGCCGAAATCGGCCTGCCGGCCGCCACCGAGGCGCTCGATCCGATCGCGCCCCAGTACCTGGGCGACTTGATCGCCTGGACGGCGGTCGGCGCGCGCACGTCGGAATCGCAGACCCATCGGGAAATGGCCAGCGGACTGTCGACCCCGGTCGGATTCAAAAACGGCACCGACGGCGATCTGAGCGGCGCGATCAACGCGATCATCTCGGCCTCGCGGCCACACAGCTTTCTGGGCATCAACGGCGACGGGGCCACGGCGATCATCCGAACGCGCGGCAATTCGAACGGCCATCTGGTCCTGCGCGGAGGCGGCGGACGACCCAACTACGACTCGGTCAGCATCGCGCTGGCCGAGGCGGCGCTGCGACAGGCCGGCCTGGCGCCCAATGTGGTGGTCGATTGCGCCCATGCGAACTCTTACAAGAAACCCGAGCTGCAACCTCTGGTGCTGAGCGACTGTCTGGCACAGATCGCGCACGGCAACCGGTCGATCGTGGGCTGGATGATCGAAAGCAACCTGCACTGGGGCAACCAGCCGATCCCGGAGGACCTGTCGAAGTTGAGATACGGCGTCTCGGTGACGGATCCGTGCGTGGACTGGGCCACCACCGAACAAATGATCCGACAGGCGCACGATGAGCTGCGCGGCCGCCGGATCGTCTCGGCCGATTCATGAAGCGGCGCCAGCGCGCCGCTTCCTGCTCGCCCCGTTACCTTACGGTTGTACGGGCGGCAAGGCGGTCTGGTCGGCCGTGAACAGGCACTTGGGGTGCCCGAAGCCACCGGCGCTGGTGCCGTTCGTGATGTCGTAGATGATGTTGTCGGGGTGCGTCGTATCGCCGGCGAGTGCCGCCACCCCGTTGACCCCCTTCAAGTGGTCCAGGCCGAGGTTGTTGCGCACACGCCAGGCGATTTCGTGGTCGGTGCACGAGGTGTCGCCGCTCACCCCCACGCCGCCCACGACGCTGTGGTCCGTGGCATACAGGCCAAGTCCACCGCCGAACACATTGACGCCGCCCACCCGCTTGCCGATCATTGGATCGCCGTTGGTGCCGAACTCGTGCGCCTCCCCGTCGTATGCGTTGGTGGTGTCGACCGGGTTGCTGTGCTGCAGACCGTACAGCGAACCGCCGGGCTGAACCGCCGAATACAGGTTCGCGGTCGACAGCGCGAGGCCTGCGACTCCAAAGCCGCCATGGGTGCTGGCGTTGCTGTTCGGCCCCAGGTTGAATGCGTTGGCCGTGTTGGCCTTCTGCGCTGAAATGACCCGGCTGCCGAGCCACTGCGACTGGTAATCGGCGCCGGTAAAAGCGACCGCGCAGACGTAGCCCTCGCGATTGACGATCGTGCCCCACATGTTCAATTGCAGGCCGCCGTTGTTCTGCTGCACGGCCGCACTGAGCGCCTGTTTCAGAGCCGAATGCGAAACGGGACAGTCCACCTGCGCTGCGAGTGCGGCCGGCACGGCCAAAGCCGTCGCTACCGCGACGGCGGCGATCGAAAGTTTGCTGTTCATTGAGAGTCTCCCTTGCCCTGACCGGGCTTGTTCAAGCTCTTTGCTATCGGGACCGCTTGCTGCCTTCAACTGCGAGTAAATTATCGTCGGCAAAATCGCGCAGACAACACCTGGCTGGAAGCCATCTTTCCATGACGGAAAAGGCGGCCGAAACGCGACATGGATCCGGGCCCGCCGACCTGCGCAAAGGCGGTCAGCGTTCTGCCAGGTAGTGCGACACCTCGATCTGAGCGCCCGACTGCAGGAAGGACCTGACCCGCTCTTCATGCTCGTGGTCCGCGACCGTGCTGCGGGCGAGCTGGCGCTGGTACTCGGCCCAGGAGTCGACGATGAAGCGCTCCACGAATACGCCCTCATCGCCCAGATCCCGGTACAGCCGCCAGATGCGGGCACCATTGCGCCGCCTGAGCGCTCCGACCGGCTCCGAAGCCCTCAGAAAGTCCTCGCGCCGGCGCGGGTCGATCCGGTAACGAATCTCGATGGCGACCGGGCCGGCTTCCGGCGGCACCGGATCGCCGGCCACGCCCTGATGCGCCTCGGCCGGCGTCAGCGTCACATCGCTTTCCGCACCGAATACCACCGGGTAACGACGTGACCAAATCAACAACACAACCATCAGTCCGCTGGCCAGTGCCAGCGCGAGGTCGGTTCCGCCATGAGTGGCGACGATGCCCCACAGCGCAGCGCCGCCGGCCATGAATCCCTGCGAGGCCAGCATCGACAGCGCGATCGTGCGAGACCGCACCCACATCGGAACCGACGTCAGAAGCGCGGCGCTGAGCGAGGTCAGGGCCACGCTCCAGGCCGCGCCACCCAGCACCAGCGCCAGGCACAGGCTGCGCACGTCGGACAGCAGTGCGGTCAGCGCCAATGTCAGCGCGTAGCACAGCGTCGCCGTCGTCATCAGCGTTTCGATCGCGAGGCGCTGGCGCAGCTGGTGCAGCGCCAGCCCGCCCACGATCGCTCCCACTCCCAGGCTTCCGATCAGCAAGCCGAAGCCGGCCGCCGACGCGCCAAGGCGTCCCTGACCGACCACCGGAATCAGGGCCCACAACGAACTGGCCGGCAGCATGAATGCGGCAGTGCGCATCAGCGGCGCGCGCACCGCGATCGTGTGGGCCGCGTAGTTGAGTCCGACCCGGATCGCGCTGATCAGACGCTCCGGCGGCAACTGAGAGCGGATCGAGGTCGGCCGCCAGCGCCACGCGACCACCACCACCCAGGCGTACGCAGCGGCGTTGATGATGAAGACCAGCCAGGGTCCGCGGGCTGCCTGCAGGCCCCCAGCCAGCGCCGGCCCGACCGCGCGGGCGATGTTATAAGCGATACCGATCAGCGTGAGCGCCTGCGGCAGTTCAGCGCGGTCGATCGCCTCGCACATCGATGCCTGCCAGGTCGGGCCGTTGAGTGCCATTCCAGTGCCCAGCAGGAAGGTCAGCGCCAGCAGGCTCGCGGGCCCGATTGCCCCCAGCAGCGTCAGTGCGGCCAGAAGGCAGCTTGCGATCAGCAGCAGCACCTGCGTGGACAGGATCAGGCGGCGTCGGTCCAGCAGGTCGGCCAGTACGCCCGCCGGCAGCGACAGCAGACACATCGGCAGGCTGATGGCGGTCTGCATCAGCGCAACCACCAATGCGCTGGACGTCAGCGACGTCATCAGCCAGGCGCCGGCCACGCTCTGCATCCATACCGCGAGATAGGTCGCCAGCGAGGCAAACCAGAGCCGTCCGAACGTCTGGTGCCGCAGCGGCGACCAGGCAGACCCGATGACATCACGTTGGTTGAGCACGACGGGCGAAGTCTAGCCAATCGGCTCCCGCCAGCAGGTTCATCGATGAAGTCACGTCATCGCGCCGCTACGATAAGCCGGTAAAAGAGGGGACGTTTTCAGCGCAAATATCCGGGCTAAAATGCGGTCTGGAACGCAGAGCGCCCGCTCTGGATCGAACCCTGCCTAAGGCGACTTTTCTCCGGCGCAGGCCGGAACCGATGACGCAATGAAAGTCTTGCTCGTTGACGACCATTCCCTCATCACGGATGCGGTCAGCGCTCTGCTGCAGGATGTGGATCCCGACGTCGAGGTTCACACCGGGGCGACGGCACCGGAAGCGATGAAGCTCGTGGAGCAGCATCCCGATGCCGATCTGCTGCTGCTCGATCTGGGGGTGCCGGGTGCCACCGGGACCTCGCTGCTCGAAGCGATCGTGGCGCAGGTGCCGGACCTGAAAATCCTGGTGCTGTCGGGCATGCAGGACCAGCGCAGCGTGATGAGGACGCTGCAGCTGGGCGCGGCCGGATTCGTTCCCAAATCGATGGCGACCGACAAGCTGCTGTCGGCCATCAAGTTCGTGATGTCGGGCGGCTTCTACATTCCGGCCGACCTGCTGGAAGAGGCTCAGCGGCTGGGGCCCCTTTCCGGACCGCCGCTGCGCGTTCAGAACGCCTCGATCGGCGCGGCCCGGATCGCGCTGACGGAGCGGCAGGAGCAGGTCCTGCAGTTGCTGGCCCGCGGCGCTCCGATCAAGATCATCTGTCGCGAGCTCGGGCTGTCCGAAGGGACCGTCAAGACGCACGTGACGGCCATTTACCGCGCCTTCGGAGCGTCCAACCGAACCGAGGCACTGCTGGCTGCGCGGCGCAACGGCTACGACGTAGGCTGAACCGTCGCGGCGCGCCCTGCCCCGTCGCCTCCGTTCGAGGGCACCAGGCCCAGGGCCTGCGCGATGGTCGTGTTCAGCAGCGCCGCATCGGCCGGTTTTTGCAACACGATCGGCTCCTCGCCGCGGTGCCGCGCGATCGCGGCCGCAACCGACGGATCGGCGCTGGTCCTGACCTGCAGCAGCCGCCTGAATTCCCGCACGACCTCGCTCGCCTGCACCGCCGTCAGCATCACCACCGGAACCGGGTGGCCGACCAGCTCGCGGATCCGGAACACGGCCTCGGCACCGTTGATCGGCCCGCCCAGGTTGTGATCGGCAATCACCAGGTCGACTCTCGATTCGTTGGCGACACGCTGCAGCAGCACGCTGTCGAACTTCAACGACGGCAGCACGCGCGCCCCCCATGAGCCCAGCAACCGCGTCAGGCTCGCCAGTATCTCCGCGTTGTCCTCCAGCACCACGATCAACTGATCCGGCAGGGGAATGAGCGTGTGGGCCGCCACCGTGGCCGAGCGGGCGCGGTGCCGCGCCGGTCGCGCGGCCAGGGGGATCTCCACGCGGAACACGGTGCCGGATCCGGGCCGGCTCGTCACGAACAGCGAATGACCGAGCACCGTGCAGATCCTGCGGACGATCGACAGACCCAGACCGTATCCGCCCGAGGTCTCGGCCTTGGAGCTTTCGCCGCGATAGAACTCCTCGAAAATCCGGTCGAATTCGTCGCGCCGTATCCCAGGTCCGGTATCCCAGACCTCGAGGCTGGCGCGTCCGGACCGGCGCCGCGCCGCCAGCAGCACGCCACCCTGAGCCGTGTAGCGGACCGCGTTGGACAGCAGGTTGCGCAGCACCCGCTGCAACAGCAGCGGGTCGGTTTCGATGTACAGGCGTGCACGGCGTTCGCGGAACCTGAGCCCTTTGGCGGCGGCGATCGGAACGAACTCCTGCCTGAGCGTCGAGAACACCTCGTTCAGGTCGACCACCTGCTTGGTGGCCTGGACCGCGCCCGAATCGAGCCGGGAGATCTCCAGCAGCTCTTCGACCAGCTTCGACAGCGACTCGACCGCAGTCGACAGGTTCCTGGTCAATGGCTCCAGCGGCCCCTGCGCCCGCTTGCGCAACAGGGAGCAGTAGATTCCGATCGCCTGCAGCGGTTGGCGCAGATCGTGGCTGGCGGCGGCGAAGAATTGCGTCTTGGACCGGATCGCGTTTTCGGCCGCGCGCCGCGCCTCTTCGGCCAGGCGCTTCTCGTTCAGCAGCTGCTCTACCAGAACCTCGTTTTCGTAGTTCTTCTTGACCGCCTCGGACATCGTCTCGCCGAAATTGCGCCCGAAGAACAGCGTGAACGAGAACACGGCGAACAGCACGATCGAGGCGCTGTAGTAGGCCGCATCGTGCTGCTCGACCATCCGCAGGATCAGCGGCAGCACCGCCAGCGGAAGGAAGAAGAACAGCGCGCGTCGATAGCCCGCGTACAGCGTCAGCGAGCCAAAGGCCACCCCCAGGATCACGGCCAGCAGCACCAGTTGCAGCAGCGGCGATCCTGGCGTGAAGAAGAAGCTGCCCGCCGCGCCCCACAGCAGGCCGGCGGCCGCCGCAATCGCCACCCAGCGCGTGGCCCACAGCTTGGCCCGCTTGGCCGGTTCCGGATCGAGCCGGAACGCCCTGGCCGCTCGCAGGCGCAGCAGCGATTCGAGCAGCATTCCAATGAACCAGATCAGCAACTGGTTCTGGTCGTGCGTGCGCCAGAACGCCGCCACCAGCGCCATGCTTCCGAAAATGCTGCCGAGCACCGCCTGCGGCACCTGACGGTAAACCGTGGCCATCACGCCCGCGGTGATTCGCTGGTGTCGCTGCTCGGGCGACTCGTCGCCCAGACCGAGTCGCGTCAGTGGGCCGGCCATGATCCAATGATATGGGAGTGATCGGCGTGCGTACACGCCAATAAAGGTGAGATGCCCCTGGGCCCGGAACCGGATATCCGGCCGTAACGGGGCCCGAAAACCGGCTCGTTCAGGCGCCGTGCAGGCGCAACATTCAACTCAGCACCGGGTGGCCGTGAAATTTAAGGCTCGCCCGCTCGGCCCTGACCTGCAGGCGGCCGGGCGCGCCGATCGGCAGCGTCAGACGCCGCGGACCGTGACCGAACGGCAGGCCGGTCAGCACCGGGGTCGGCAGCACCGAGCGCACGTACCGTAGCGCCTGCGGAAGATCGAAGCCGTTGTCGGTGGGCAGTACCGGCATCGGCGCGAAGTCGCCCAGCACGATGGCGCGCTGGCGCTGCAGGATCCCCGCTTGCATCAGCTGCAGCAGCATGCGCTCGATCCGGTACGCCGGTTCATTGACGTCTTCCAGGAACAGGATGCCACCCCGCACCCGCGGCAGATACGGTGTCCCCACCAGCGCGCACAGCATCGAAAGATTGCCGCCCCACAGCCGCCCCTGCACGTCCAGATCCGGCCCATCGGCCACGAACTCGATCGATACCTGGGGCTGCTCGATCGTCTCGAAGAAGCTGTGCAGCGTGAACTCGCGGTCGCCGCCCGACGCGAAGTCGGCCGCGGAGGGGCCTTGATAGCTGATCGCGCCGGCGCGTGCCAGCAGCGCGAGTCCGAATGCGGTGAAGTCGCTGTAGCCGACCAGGATCCGGCCGGCCTCCCCGATCGCCTTGAAGTCCAGCCGATCGAGCAAGCGGGACAACCCATAGCCGCCGCGCGCGGCGACCACGACGTCCAGGGCCCGATCGGTCGCGAATCGCTGAAGCTCGGCCGCCCGCAGCTCGTCGGATCCGGCAAAGCGCATCTCGCGCGCGAATACCGTCTCGCCGGCGCACACGCGCCATCCGCGACCCGCAAAGAAGGAGGCCGCGCGGTCGGCCACCGCGGGATCGGGCAGAAACCCGGACGGAGCGACCAGTGCGACGCGGCGAACCTTGGCCGCTGAAGCCTTGGCCTCCTCCGGCAAGGCTTCGGAGGCCGGGGCCTCCTCCGCCGAGGCTTCGGAGGCCGCGGCGGAGGCGGCCAAGGCCTGCGTAGCCTTGGCGGAGCAGGCCATCCGAGCTGTGGTCCGATCCATCAATCCTCGCTGTCCTGCATTCGCGCGCGGCGCTCCTCGAAGAAGCTGCTCAGCGTCGAGGCGCACATTTGCATGAGCACGCCGGATCGGACTTCGGTGTGATGGTTCAAACGGGTTTCTGCGAACAGGTCGACCACGCTGCCGCAAGCGCCGCTTTTCGGGTCCGGCGCGCCATACACCAGACGCGCCAGGCGCGCCAGCTGGATCGCGCCGGCGCACATCGCGCACGGCTCCAGCGTCACGTACAGGGTGCAACCGGGCAGCCGGTAGTTGCCAAGCCAGTCGGCCGCCGCGCGCATCGCCTGGATCTCGGCGTGGGCGGTCGGATCGGTGTGGCCGATCGGCTGGTTGAATCCGGTTGCGATCACGGCACCGTCCTTCACGATCACCGCTCCGACCGGAACCTCGCCCAGCGCCCAGGCGTTGTGGGCCTGATCGAGCGCCAGGCGCATGAACATCAGATCCGGGTCGGCGTCCACCACCGCGCCTTCCTGGACCTCGATCGCCTGCGCCGCCCGCTTCAGCCAGGCGGCCGAGCCGCCCTGCCCCTTCAATCCCATTGGATCGTCAACCGCTGCGTGCAAGACGGGCAATTTTCGCACTGTTTAGCCTCGCGCTTGCCGTCAAGGTATGACCAACGGGTTGCTCGCTCGGATCCGCTCTTCAGCCGAGCGTGCTCGGCGCGAACTGCAGCCACTTCCTTCCAGGTGTCCGCTCCACGACGAGCGAGTCCCGCACCGGGTTCAGCCGATAGGTGAGGAATGTGTGGTCGCGCACGCTCGACAGGCGTTCGGCCCTGAAGATCGCGGCGTTGGTGCCGTTGCAACGTGCCGACCGGTACAGCAATCCGTTCAGTCTCTGCTCGTGAACGATGTGTCCGACTCGATGCGTGAACGCGTAGCTGGTACGGCTCACCAGGTCGGGATACGCGCTTTCCCTGCCACGAAGGTCCAGCAGCAGCGCGTCGCACCGTACGTTGAACGCTCGGCGCTCCGTGGCGATCTGCCGATCCTCTTCCGGGAAGCTGTCGCGCACAAACCGGAACCAGTGCCACCCGGTTTCGTACACGGTCGTCTCCAGTTCCGGGGAGCCGTACCAGACACCGTACTGCGACGCATCGGAAAAGCGTGTCACGTGCCAGTGCGATGAGTCGAACGAGTAGCTGATCACGGTGCCGTAGTCGAACGGCCGCGTGATCAGCGCCGACCCGGTCGGGACACGGTCAGCCCCCTCCACCGCGATCGCGATGTCCCAGTCGCGGCGGTCGATCGAGAGGTCGTCGAACAGATCCTGCGACTCGCGAATGCCGGGGATGTTTCGTACCAGGTCGTCGTGGAAGTCAACGTTGGTGTCAAACAGATCCGCCTGCATCTACTGCCCGCGCTGGAAGTCCAGATAGCGGCGAACCGCCAACAGGCCCTCGAAGCCGTGCTCGATGACCAGGTCCACCGGACGCGCGCCGAGCCGGCGGTTCGGTTGCGTCATCCAGCGGTAGGCGAGGTCCCGGTCGTGCGGGAACAGTATCCGCAACGACTTGTGGATGCCCAGCAGGTGCCCGGCACGTTCCAGCAGGTCCCGGCTATCCGCAAGCGGCTCGCCGTTGCGGTAACGGGCCAGCGTGCTTCGGCTGCCCGCAGACAGGCCCAGGAGCGTCGCCTGCTCCGTCGCCGGCAGTTCCCAGTGCTCCAGCAGTTGGGTCACCATCGCGGCGAGCCGGCCCCGCGCCTCACGGGTGCTCACATCTACGACGGCTTGCTTCCTTGCTACGACCGACATCGCCGCTCCCGAAATTCTGCTCTGATTGGTACGGTTAGTGTACCAATTGGGACGCCGTTGTCAAGCAACCGGCTGCGGGCTGCGCCCCTCATTCCCATTCGATCGTCGCCGGCGGCTTGCCGGACACGTCGTAGACGACCCGGTTGATCCCGCGCACCTCGTTGATGATGCGGTTCGACACCCGCCCCAGCAGCTCGTGCGGCAGCGGCGCCCATTGCGCGGTCATGAAATCCTGCGTCTGCACCGCGCGCAGCGCGACCACCCACTCGTAGGTGCGGCCATCGCCCATCACGCCGACGCTGCGCACCGGAAGGAACACGGCGAACGCCTGGCTGGTGCGGTCGTACCAGCCGCTCGAACGCAACTCCTCGATGAAAATGGCGTCGGCGCGCCGCAGCAGGTCGGCGTACTCCGGCCGCACCTCCCCCAGGATGCGCACGCCCAGCCCGGGACCCGGGAACGGGTGGCGAAACACGATCTCGCGCGGCAGCCCCAGTGCCAGTCCGAGCTCGCGCACCTCGTCCTTGAACAGCTCCCGCAGCGGCTCGAGCAGCTTCAAGTGCAGCGTCTCGGGCAGCCCGCCGACGTTGTGGTGCGATTTGATGGTGGTCGCCTTCCTGGACTTGGCGCCCGCCGACTCGATCACGTCCGGATAGATCGTGCCCTGCGCCAGCCAGCGCACCTGCGCGCGGCGCGCAGCCTCCTGCTGGAACACCTCGACGAACTCGGCGCCGATGATCTTGCGTTTGGCCTCCGGATCGCGCTCCCCGGCCAGCCGCCGCATGAAGCGTTCCGATGCATCCACGTGCACCAGGTGCAGACCCAGATGGTTCTTGAAGGTTTCCACGACCTGGCTGGCTTCGCCCAGGCGCAAAAGGCCGGTATCGACGAACACGCAGGTGAGCTGGTTGCCGATGGCGCGGTGGATCAGCAAGGCGGCAACCGACGAGTCGACCCCGCCGGACAGCCCCAGGATCACTTCCTCGCGCCCGACCTGGGCACGGATCGCACGCACGGCCTCCTGCAGGTAGTCCGGCATGTTCCAGTCGCCGCGGCAGCCGCAGATGTCCCGCACGAACCGCGTCAGGATCGCCTGCCCCTGCAGCGTGTGGGTCACCTCGGGATGGAACTGGACCGCATACAGGCGGCGGCTCTCGTCGGCCATGCCCGCGATCGAGCAGGTATCGGTCGACGCCATCAGCGAAAACCCGGGCGGCATCTGCACCACCCGATCGCCGTGGCTCATCCAGGCCTTCAGCATCCCGTGCCCGTCGGCCGTCTGAAAATCCTGCAGGCCGTCGAGCAGGCGCGTGTGGCCGCGCGCGCGCACCTCGGCGTATCCGAACTCGCGGGTGTGTCCACCCTCGACCCGGCCGCCCAGCTGCTGGGCCATCGTCTGCATCCCGTAGCAGATGCCCAGCACCGGCACGTCCAGCGCGAACACGATGGCCGGGGCCTGCTCGGTGGACTCCTGGTGCGCCGACAGATGGCTGCCCGACAGGATGATCCCGCGCGGACCGAAGGACCGAATGAAATCCTCGCCGACGTCGCACGGGTGGATCTCGCAATACACCCCGGCCTGGCGCACGCGCCGGGCAATCAGCTGCGTGTATTGCGCGCCGAAATCCAGGATCAGGATGCGCTCGTGGGACACCTACTCGACCCGGTAATTGGGCGCTTCCTTGGTGATCCGAACGTCGTGAACATGCGACTCGCGCATTCCGGCGCTGGTGATCTCGATGAATTCGGCGCGCGTTCGCATCTCCTCGATCGTGCGGCACCCGCAGTAGCCCATGCTGGACCGCACGCCGCCGGCCAGCTGGTACAGGATCGAAAGCACGCTGCCCTTGTAGGGCACCATGCCCTCGACGCCCTCGGGAACCAGCTTGTCGGCGCTGGCCTCGTAGTCCTGGAAATAGCGGTCCGCGGCTCCCTGCTGCATGGCCCCGATGCTGCCCATGCCGCGGTAGGACTTGTACGAGCGGCCCTCGTACAGGATCGTCTCGCCCGGCGCCTCTTCGGTGCCGGCGAACATGCTGCCCATCATCACGCTCCAGGCACCCGCCGCCAGCCCCTTGGCGACATCTCCGGAATAGCGCACGCCGCCGTCGGCGATCACCGGGATGTGCTGGCCGGCCAGCGCGCGCGCCACATTGGCAATCGCCGTGATCTGCGGAACCCCGACGCCAGCTACCACCCGCGTCGTGCAGATCGAACCCGGGCCGATTCCGACCTTGACCGCATCGGCGCCGTGCTCGGCCAGTGCGATGGCCGCCGCAGCCGTGGCGATGTTGCCTCCGACCACATCGACCTGCGGATAATTGCGCTTGATCCAGCGGACCCGATCCAGAACGCCCTGGGAGTGGCCGTGTGCGGTGTCGACCACGAGCACGTCGACCCCGGCCCTCACCAGCAGCTCGCAGCGTTCGTCATCGCCTTCGCCGACGCCGACGGCAGCGCCCACGCGCAGCTTGCCCAGTTCGTCCTTGGCGGCGTCCGGATGCTCGGTCGCCTTGGTGATGTCCTTGACCGTGATCAGTCCTTTCAGCTCGAAATCGCCGTTGACCACGACGACCCGCTCCAGGCGGTGCCGGTGCATCAGCGCCTTGGCCTCTTCCAGGCTGGCGCCCTCGCGCACCGTAACCAGTCGGTCGCGCGGCGTCATGATGTCCCGCACCGGGGCGTCCAGCCTCGTCTCGAAACGCAGATCGCGGTTGGTGATGATGCCGATCACCTTGGGGCCTTCCACCACCGGCAGGCCCGAGATCCGGTGCAGGCGGGTCAGCTCGATCACATCGCGGATCTTCATGTCCGGTCCGATCGTGATCGGATCGCGCAATACGCCGGCCTCGTGGCGCTTGACTTTCAGGACCTCGGCTGCCTGCTGGCGCCCGGACAGATTCTTGTGCAGGATGCCGATGCCGCCCTCCTGCGCCAGGGCAATCGCCAGGCGGGAGTCGGTTACGGTATCCATGGCCGCGGATACCAGCGGCAGTTTCAGCAGGATTCGGCGGGAAAAGCGGGTGGAGAGATCCGTCTCCCTGGGCAACACGGCCGTGTAAGCCGGCAACAGCAGCACATCATCGAACGTCAGCGCCTTCTCGATCAAACGCATCGCAGTCCTCGCGCCGCAAAAGCGGATTATACGGGGTCGCAGCCCGCGCCCCGGCGCGCGATCGGTGCGGCTGTGACCGGGAAGTTCAGTCTTTTCAGGGGCATTCGCGGTTGCTGCGCTGCATCATCGCCCACCGGCCATCATGAGTCCCGCCGATGTTCGGGCATCACGCGGTCGGGTAAAGTGCCGGACGGTGCCAAGCGGCGCAAACCAGCTCGGGACCCGAGCTGAAAACCATGGAAAACGGCAAGCCCCGCAACGTCCTGTGCGCGCTGCGCATCGGCCTTTTGATGCTGCTGACCGCGGCGGCTTCGATCGCATCGGCCCAGTGGGCCTGGCGCGACGAAACTGGCCACACGGTTTATTCCGACCAGCCACCGCCACCGGGCGTGAAGCCGGCCGACGTGCTGCGCCAGCCGGCGCCGGCTGCGCCCGCGCCGCAGTCCGACTCGCCCGACGCCGCAGCGCAGCCCGGCGTCAGCCCCGGCGCAACGCCGCCCAACGCAGCAGCTCAGGCCCCTGCCCAGCCGCGTGCCGGCTCGGTGGCCGAACGCGAGCAGGAATTCCGCAAGCGGCAGAAGGAGCGTGCCGAAGCCGAGCGAAAAGTGGCCGAGCGGGACACCGAGGCGGCACAGAAAGCGGAGGACTGCGAGCGGGCCCGCGGTTACATGAAATCGCTCGATGCGGGCATCCGGCTGGTGCGCACCAATCCCGACGGCAGCCGCGAATTGATGGACGAGGACCAGCGCGCCGCCGAAGCGCAACGTACCCGCGCGATCATCGACAGCCGCTGCAACTAGTCCCCGCCGGATCGGCCGGTTGCGGGCGCACGCGCCTTACTCCGACGAGGCCGCACGCCGCCGGCGCGCTTCCTTCGGGTCCAGCGCGAGCGGCCGGTATATCTCGATCCGATCGCCTTCGTTGACCGCGTCGCGCAGGCTGCAACCGCGACCGAAGATGCCCACGTCCAGCGGCTGTCCGTCCAGCTCGGGCAACGCGTTCAGGATCCCGCTGGCCCGGATCGCCGCCTCGACCGTGGCGCCGTGCGGGACCCGGACCCGGAACCGATGGGCAGCGCGCGGCAGCGCGTAAACGACCTCGACCTGGATCAACGCAGCGCCGGCGTCAGCCATACAGCGAGTCGGCCCGGCGCGCGAAGGCATCGATCAGCGAACCGGCGATCGATTCGAACACCGGGGCGATCAGCCGGCCCAGCAGCCCGGCCGCGAACTCGTACTGCAGCTGCAGGCTCACCTTGCACGCCTGCTCGGGCAGCTCCTGGAAACGCCAGTGGCCCGTCAAGCGCCGGAACGGACCGTCCACCAGCGTTATGCGGATCTCGCTAGGACGGTACGATACGTTGCGCGTGGTGAAGCGGCTGCGCACGCCCATGTAGGCGATCTCGATGGTCGCCTCGACGCTGCCGTCGGGCGCAGGCCGTGCGTGCGAGGCCGGACACCAAGGCAGGAACTCCGGATAGTCATCGACCTGCTCGACCAGTCGAAACATCCGCTCCGCACTGTAGGGAACCAGCACCGATCGTTCGATTCGACGCATATCAGGCGATCGTTACACTGGAATTGTAAGACGCGAACCACACCGAAACATGCCGATCGCCCAGAATCGCAAGGCCGTCCACGACTACTCGATCGAGGAGCGTTTCGAGGCCGGCCTTGCGCTGCAGGGCTGGGAAGTCAAGAGTGTCCGGGCCGGACGAAGCCAGCTCAACGAAGCTTACGTGATCATCAAGGAAGGGGAGCTTTACCTGCTCAATGCGCACGTGGGCGCCCTGCCGACCACGTCGACCCACGAGCGCGCCGACCCGACCCGAACGCGCAAGCTGCTGATGCACGCCGCCGAGATCCGCCGGCTGATCGGAAAAGTCGAGCGGGCCGGCTACACGCTGGTTCCGCTGGATCTTCACTTCGCGCGCGGCCGGGTCAAGCTCGCGCTGGGCCTGGCCAAGGGTAAGCGCCAGTTCGAAAAGCGCGACGCCGAGCAGAAACGCGACTGGAAGCGCGAGCAAAGTCGCCTGCTTAAGCAAAGCACCCGCTGACGAGTCTTCGGGAAATGCTGAAAAGCATTTCCCGCTTCACATTTCCCCTCCCTCAGGGAGAGGGGGAAGGGGTGAGGGGACAGCCTGACACGCCGGTTACACCCGCGGCCTGCCCGCGGGGTCAGTGACACCTTTGCCATGGTCCGGTCACGCGGCGCGAGTAGGTTGCGCTCTCTTCAACAAGAAGGGGAGAGCCGCATGAAGCAAGCACCCATCCTCGCAAAGATGCTCATCGCGGGTGTAATCGCAGGACTCGGATTGTGCGCGCTGGCCGAAGACGGCGAGCGTAACGTCAAACACGTGCTGGTGATCAGCGTCGATGGCCTGCACTCGGTCGATGCCGAGCGGTTCATCGCGAGCCACCCGGACTCGGCTCTGGCCGAACTGGCTTCGCATGCCGCTCGCTACACGACGGCCGGCACCTCCAGGCCGTCGGATTCGTTTCCGGGCGTGCTGTCGCTCGTAACCGGTGGGTCTCCGGCGTCGGCCGACGTGTTCTACGACGTGAGCTGGAGCCGGACCCAGTGGGCGCCCGGACCGGCCGGTTGCACCGGCTCGCCGGGCCAGCAGACGACGTACGACGAGACGATCGATCTGCTCACGGTCGTCAACGGCTTTGCGATCGATCAGAACCGGATCGATCCGACCCTGCTGCCGTGGGGCATGAAGGACGGAACGTGCCAGCACATCTACCCGCACGACTTCGTCAAGGTCAACACCGTGTTCGACGTCGTCAAGAAGGCGGGGCTCGGCCGCACCGCCTGGGCCGACAAGCACGCTGCCTATGACCTGGTGACCGGACCCACCGGCATGGCGGTCGACGACCTGTACACGCCGGAAGTCACCAATCCGGAGACGTTGAACGACGCCTCCGGCAACCCGATTCCCGGACCGTACGACGGCGACTACGGCATCGTCGGCGGGATGGCAACGCGGGACGCAACGGTCAGCGTCAACTGCACGCTGGACAACGACCGCAGAAAGTTCAAGGCGCTGATCAATGAGATCAACGGCTACGACCACACCGGCACCGGGCCGCAGGTCGGCACCCCGACCGTCTTTGGAACGGACCTGCAGGCGATCAGCGTCGGGCAGAAGGTCTCGCTCAACAACACCGACGGCAGCTGCAACGCCCCGGATCCGGCCGGTGTGAACGGCAAGCCGGGCGGGTACGTGGACGGTTCGGGCGCGCCCACTGCGGTGCTGCAGTACGCGCTCGAGCAAACCGACCTGCAGCTTGGGATGGTCGTGGCCGCGCTGAAGGCGCGTCACATCTACGACTCGACGCTGGTCATCATTTCTGCCAAGCACGGCCAGACGCCGATCGACCCGCTGAAGACCAACAAGATCGGTCACCTGCAAGGCCTGGTTTCCGCGTACGCGTCGTCGAGCGACTCGGTCGCGCAGGCGATCGTCAACGCCGGCGAGAACGAGGACGACATCGCGTTGATCTGGCTGAAGGATCAGTCGCTGGCCGCAGCGGCTGCCCAGTGGCTGCGCGACAACAACACGGCCGCCAAACTGCACATCCAGCAGGTACTCTCAGGCGATCTGCTGAAGCTGCGCTTCCGCGACCCGGCCACCGACGATCAGACGCCGGACATCATCGTGGTACCGGAACTGGGAGTCATCTACACGAGCTCGACCGCCAAGAACGCCGAGCACGGCGGCTTCAGCAACGACGACAACAACGTGGCGCTGATCGTGTCGCAGCCGGGCATCCATGAAAAGGTGATCAAGGGCGCCGTGCTGACCACGCAGATCGCGCCGACGGTCCTGAAGGCGCTGGGTCTGGATCCGGCTGAGTTGAAGGCGGTTCAGATCGAGCACACCGAAGTGCTGCCGGGGCTGGGGCTTTAGCGCGGCGCGCCTCCACCCTCACCCCCTCCCCTCTCCCGCTGCGCGGGCGAGGGGCGATACAGCGTGCTTTTGGGACGACCTCAGATCTGCGGCGATCGGTCGCCCCTCGCCCGCGCAGCGGGAGAGGGGCGGGGCTCGCCCTGCGAAGCCGGGCTAGGCCCGGCGAAGCAGGGGGGTGAGGGCTCTTTAGCTACCGCGGTGCCGCCAGCTTGCGCCAGGTCTCGACCACCGAGTCGGGGTTCAGCGAAATCGACTCGATTCCCTGCTCGACCAGCCAGTGCGCGAAGTCGACGTGGTCCGAGGGCCCCTGGCCGCAGATTCCGACATACTTGCCGTGGCGCCGGCATGCGGCTATGGCGCGCGATAGCATCGCTTTGACGGCCGGATCGCGCTCGTCGAACCCGGCCGCCACCAGCCCCGAGTCGCGGTCGATTCCGAGCGTCAGCTGGGTCAGGTCGTTGGAGCCGATAGAAAATCCATCGAAGTATTCGAGGAACTCGTCGGCCAGCACGGCGTTGGACGGAATTTCGCACATCATGATCACGCGCAGCGCGCCGCTGCCGTCGGCCCCGGCACCGCTGCCGCGGCGCAGCCCGTGCGACTGGAGCAGCTCGATGATGCGGCGCGCCTCATCGAGCGTGCGGACGAACGGAACCATGATCTCGACGTTGGTCAGCCCCATCGTCTCGCGCACGCGCTTCAAGGCATTGCACTCGAGCTCGAAGCAGTCGGCAAAGTCCGGTGCAATGAAGCGCGCCGCCCCACGCAGCCCCAGCATCGGGTTTTCCTCCTCGGGCTCGTAGCGACTGCCGCCGATCAGCTTGCGGTACTCGTTGCTCTTGAAATCGGACAGTCGAACGATCACGGGCTTGGGCCAGAAGGCCGCCGCGATGGTGGCGATCCCCTCGGCCAGTCGGAGCTCGAAGAACTGACGCGGGCTCGAATAGCCGTGGGCCAGGCCCTCGACCGCGCGTTTGAGCGCCTCGTCCAGATCCGGGTACTCCAGGATGGCTTTCGGATGCACCCCGATATGGTTGTTGATGATGAACTCCAGCCGCGCCAGGCCGACTCCCGCATTGGGAATGGCCTGGAACTCGAAGGCGAGCTGGGGGTTGCCCACATTCATCGTGAGTTTGACCGGGAGCTTCGGCAACGCACCGCTCTCGATCGGTTCGACCTGCACCTCGAGCCGGCCCTCGTACACATGCCCGGTATCGCCCTCGGCGCAGGAGACCGTGACTTCGACGCCGTCGGGCACCGCCGAGGTCGCGTTGCCGCAGCCGACCACGGCCGGAATGCCGAGCTCGCGCGCGATGATGGCTGCGTGACAGGTCCGTCCCCCGCGGTTGGTGACGATCGCCGCCGCGCGCTTCATCACCGGCTCCCAGTTCGGATCGGTCATGTCGGTGACCAGCACGTCGCCGCGCCGCACCCGCTCCATCTGACTCGTGCCGGCGACCAGCCGGGCCGGTCCGATCCCGACCTTCTGGCCGATGGCGCGCCCGCTGACCAGCACGCGCGAAGTCTGCTTCAGCCGATAGCGCAATTGCGCCTCGTTGGGGCCGCGCGACTTGACCGTCTCGGGCCGTGCCTGCAGCACATGCAGGCTGCCGTCCACGCCGTCCTTGCCCCATTCGATGTCCATCGGCCGCCCGTAGTGCTGCTCGATCCGCACGGCGATCCGCGCCAGCTCGATCACGTCCGCGTCGGTCAGCGAGAACTGGTGCCGCTGCACGTCGGGGACTGCAACCTGCCGAACCCGGTGGCCGCCGGCCCGCTGCGGATCGAACTCGAGCTTGACCAGCTTGGAGCCCAGGCTGCGTCGCACGATGGGGAACTTGCCGGCCGCCAGCATCGGCTTGTGAACATAGAACTCGTCCGGGTTGACGGCTCCCTGCACAACGGTCTCCCCCAGCCCGAAGCTGGACGTGATGAACACCACGTCGCGAAAGCCCGACTCGGTGTCGATCGTGAACATCACGCCGGCGGCCCCCAAATCGCTGCGGACCATTTTCTGTATGCCGGCCGACAAGGCGACCTCGCCATGCGCGTAGCCGTGATGGACCCGGTATGCGATCGCCCGGTCGTTGTAGAGCGAGGCGAATACCTTGCGCACGCTGCCCAGCACCGCGTCGATTCCGCTCACGTTCAGGAAGGTCTCCTGCTGGCCGGCAAACGACGCCTCGGGCAGATCTTCGGCGGTGGCGCTGGACCGAACCGCCACTGAGATTTCACACGAAGAATATCCAGTAAGTGACTGATAATTATCGGCTATCTCAGATTCAAACCCTTCGGGAAACGAACCCGCCTCGATCCAGCCACGGATCTGCCGCCCCGCCTGCTCCAACGCGGCGACATCCTCCACATCCAGGTGCTGCAACCGCTGGGCGATCCGCTCGGTCAAGCCGTTGCGGCGAAGGAACTCGTCAAACGCCTGCGCCGTCGTCGCGAATCCATCGGGTACGCGAATTCCGCTGGCGCTGAGCTGGCTGAGCATCTCGCCCAGCGAAGCGTTCTTTCCTCCGACCCGTGCCACATCGCCGATTCGCAACTGGCTGAAAGGGATCACGTACTGCCCGGTGCTCATAGGATCCGCTGCGCTGAGCGCAGGCTGCGTGTGCGAGCCTGCGTGTGCCAGAATGGATCGATTCTACGGCCTTGCTGGTGCCCCGACGGTGAGCGCGGCAGCATGAACGAGCCCGACACGACGAGCGATGCGCCCGAGACGCCCGCGTTGCTGGAGCGCGACGTCTTTTTCGTTTCGGACGGCACCGGGATCACCGCCGAAACCCTCGGGCAGAGCGTGCTGGCGCAATTCGACCGCTTGCGCACGCGGGTGCACCGGATCTCGTTCGTCGACCATCCGGACAAGGCGCGCGATGCGGTGGCGCGCATCAACGACATCGCGGCTCGCCATGGAACGCGCCCGGTCGTTTTTTCCACGCTGGTCGATTCGAACATCAACGCGATCCTGCGCACGGCCGCCGCGCTGATCCTGGATGTGTTCGAGACGTTCCTGGTGCCGCTGGAGCTCGAGCTGGGGTTGAAGTCGACCCACACCATCGGGCGTTTTCACACGATGTCGGATTCGGAGAAGTACAAGAACCGGATCGAGGCGATCAACTTCGCGCTGTCCCACGACGACGGCCAGCTGGCGGCCGGACTGAATCAGGCCGAGGTCATCCTGGTCGGCGTATCGCGCAGCGGCAAGACGCCGACCACGCTGTACCTGGCGATGCAGTACGGCGTCAAAGCGGCCAACTACCCGCTGATTCCGGAAGACTTCGAGCGCGGCGAGCTGCCCAGCGCGCTGCCTGCGCACCGCGATCGGCTGTTCGGACTGACGATCGCCCCCGAGCGGCTGGCCGAGGTGCGGCGCGAGCGCCGCCCCAACAGCCGCTACGCGTCGCTGGAAAACTGCCTGTACGAGGTTTCCCAGGCCGAGCGGCTGATGCGGCGCGAGGGAATCCGCTGGCTGTCGTCGACGACCAAGTCGATCGAGGAGATCGCGGCCACGATCCTGCAGGAGTGGCTGCCCGAGCGCCGCAGCCACGGCGACTCGCCGCGCAGCTGATGCGGGGCGCCGATCATGCGCCCTCGGCAGTGCGGCGGCGGCGCTCGAACAGGCAAACCGCGGCGGCCGCGGCCACGTTCAACGACTCGATGTCGCGCGCGAGCGGTATCCTGACGCGGACCGCGCATTGCGCCAGCACGGCCGGCGACAGGCCCGCGCCTTCCGACCCGAGCGCCCATCCGACCGGTCGCGGCGGAATCGGGCAGGACCACAGCGAAGGGGCCTCGTGCGCGACGGCCCCGATCCACGTTCCATCGAGCGCTGCGCCGAGCGTCTCGGCGCCCACCGCTTCGGAGATCTTCAGCCGGAAGTGTGCGCCCATGGCGGCGCGCAGGCAGCGCGGCGACCATGCCGTGGCGGTGCCCGGTCCGCACAGCACGTGGGCCACCCCGGCGGCGGCAGCCGATCGGAGCACGGCGCCGACGTTGGACGGGTCCTGGATCGCGTCCAGGTAGACCAGGTCCTGGCGGTGCGCCAGCGGCGCCGGGGCTGCCTCGATCGGAATCACCAACATCAGGCCGGCGCCGTGCTCGACCGGCGCAATGCGGTCGTACAGCGAGGCGGACAACTGGAAGCGCTCGGTCTGCGGCGGCAGCGCATCGAGCGCGGCCTCGACGGCCGGCCCACCGGCGCCGCGGCGCAGCAGCGCGGCGACGACCGGCCAACGCGACTGGCCGATCGCCTGCGCAAGGTGCAACCCTTCGGCCAGCGTCTGCCGCAACTCGCGAACCGCGCGCGGCGTGGTCGCCAGCCGCAGCCACCGTCGGAACAGCGGATTGGAATCCGACGCCAGTGTTTTCAATCGAACCCGGCCCCGTCATCGGACCACAGCGCCAGCTCGGGCCACAGCAGCAGGGACGGCAGCAGCGCGCGCACGGGCGCGAACGATCGGCGATGCACGGCGCACGGGCCCAGCTTTTTCAGTCTGGCCAGATGCTGCGGCGTGGCGTAGCCGAAGTGCCGGGCGAACCCGTAGTCCGGATAGTGCCCGTGAACGACACCCATCAGCGCGTCGCGATGGGTCTTGGCCAGGATCGAGGCGGCCGAGATGGCCGGTTCGATCACATCGCCGCCGACGATGGCGCGGGCGGCGATCGAGATCCGCGGGAGCTGGTTGCCGTCGACCAGCACCAGATCGGCAGCCGGCTGCAGCGCTTCGATGGCGCGCCGCATCGCCAGCAGGCTGGCCTGCAGGATGTTCAGCGAATCGATCTCGGCGACGCTGGCCTCGCCCACCGCGAACGCCAGGGCCCTGCCGCGAATCTGGTCGGCCAGCTCGCGCCGCCGGGCTGCCGTCAGCTGCTTGGAGTCGCGCAATCCGTCGATCGGCCGGCGTGGATCCAGCACCACCGCGGCGGCCACGACGGGGCCGGCCAGCGGACCGCGGCCGGCCTCGTCGACGCCCGCAATGCGGGTGCAAGCCCTGGGGCCGCCGCGAGCCGATGCGTCGGCGCTCATTTACGCGCTGCGCGGCCGGCGCGCCAGATCGAGCACGACATCGGCCACCAGAGACGGCGTATCGCGCCGCAGACTTTCGTGTATCGCCGCGAATCGCTCGGCCAGCCTGGCCTGCCCCGCGGTGTCCTCCAACTGCCGCATCAGCGCCGCCGCCAGCGCCGATTCGGTCGCCTCGTCCTGCAGCAGCTCCGGCACCAGCGCCTCGCCGGCCAGGATGTTGGGCAGGCCCACCCAGGGCACGTAGCCACCGATCCTCCGGATGATCCAGGCCGACAGGCGCGGCATCCGGTACGCGATCACCATCGGCCGCTTGAATAACGCCGCCTCCAGCGTGGCCGTGCCGCTGGTGACCAGAACCGCGTGAGCCGCCTCCAGGCAGTCGTGCGAGCGCCCTTCGACCAGCGAGGTGACCTCGGACAGCCGCGCGTAACGCGCGATCAGCGCCTCGATCCGCGGCCGCAGCGTTGCATCGGCGACCGGAACGACGAACCGGACCGGCCTGAGGTCGCCCGCCAGCCGGTTCGCCGCGGCGAAGAACACCGGGCCGATGAAGTCGATTTCCGCCTTGCGGCTGCCGGGCAGCACGGCGATCACGGTGGCGTTATCGCCAATGCCCAGGCGAGCCCGTGCCGCCTGCGGGTCGGGGCGCAGCGCGATCGCCTGCGCCAGCGGATGGCCGACATAGGTGGCCGCGACGCCAGCGCGCGCATACAGGCGCTGCTCGAACGGAAACACCAGCAGCACGTGCGAAGCGGCGCGCCGGATCCGCTCGATCCGCTCGCCGCGCCAGGCCCAGATCGAAGGGCTCACGTACTGAATGGTCGGCACTCCGGCGGCGCGCACGGCCCGCTCCAGCCCGAGGTTGAAGTCCGGTGAGTCCACGCCCACCAGAACGCGGCAGCCACTGCGCAGCACCCGTCGGGTCAGCGAGCGGCGCAGCCACAGCAGCCGGGGCAGCTCGCGCAGCACCTCGGCATAGCCGCGCACCGAAAGCTCGCGCACATGGTGCCACGGTTCGCATCCGGCTTCGATCATCCGGTCGCCCGCGATCCCCGCCACGCGCCAACCCGGCTCACGATCCCTTATTGCGCCGATCGCCGGCGCCGCCAGCAGATCGCCGGAAACCTCGCCGGCCACCATTACGAGCAAAGGCTGCGCCGCCAAGGCCTCGGAAAAACTAACGAATGATGCCCCGCCCGGGGATGCCGAGGAATTCGTTCAGCTGCGTGAGCGCATCGGCAGCCGTCGAGCCCGGCTCGACCCAGGACTGGATCGCCTCGCGCGCCTGCGTCAGCGTCAGGCCCTCTCGGAACAGGGTCCGATAGGCACGCTTCAGCGCCGCGATGGTCGCCTCGTCAAAGCCGCGCCGCTGCAGCCCCTCCACGTTGATGCTGAACGGCTGGGCGGGAATGCCGCGGCACAACACGAAGGGCGGAACATCCTGGACCAGCGTCGAGCCGCCCCCGACCATCGAATGGGCTCCGATCCGGACATACTGATGCACGCCGACCATGCCCCCCAGCACCGCCCAGTGGCTGATATCGACGTGACCGGCCAGCTGCACCAGGTTGGCGAGCACCGTATGGTCGCCGATCACGCAATCGTGCGCGATATGCACGTAGGACATGATCCAGTTGTCCGAGCCGACCCGCGTTACGCCTCCGCCCTGAACGGTCCCGGCGTTCAGCGAGGTGTACTCCCGGATCGTGTTGCCGTCGCCGATCCGCAGCTCGGTCGGCTCGCCCGCATATTTCTTGTCCTGCGGGATCTCACCCAGCGAGCAGAACGAGAAGATCCGGTTGTCGCGGCCGATCCGGGTGCGGCCGGTGATCACCACGTGCGAGTCGATCGTGGTGCCGGCCCCGATCACAACGTGGGGCCCGACCACGCTGAAAGGACCGATCTGCACGCCGTCGGCCACCTCGGCGCGGGAATCGATGATCGCGCTGGCGTGGATTCGTACCATCAGGCCGATCCCGCCGGCTTCGGCAGCGAGCGGTAGGCGCACATCAGATCGGCTTCGCAGGCGACCTGGCCCTGCACCAGCGCCTTGGCCTTGAAGAAAGCGATGCCGCGCAGCTCGCGGGCGAAATCGACCTCGAGCTGGAGCTGATCGCCGGGCTCCACGGGCCGCTTGAAGCGTGCCCGGTCGATCCCGGCGAAGTAGTAGATCTGGTCCTTTGGCCTGTCGTCGCCCAGTGTCACGATCGACAGGATCGCCGCGGCCTGCGCCAGGGCTTCCAGGATCAGCACGCCGGGCATCACCGCATAGCCGGGAAAGTGGCCGGCGAACACGGGCTCGTTGATCGAGACGTTCTTCAGCGCAACGATGCGCCGGCCCGGCTCGATCTGCACCACCCGATCGACCATGATGATCGGGTAGCGATGCGGAAGGGTCCGCAGTATTTCCTGAATGTCCATCATCGATCGGATTCCGACGGTTGGGCGCGAACGTTCGCCTCCAGGCGGCGGATCCGTTCGCGCAGTTCATCCAGATGCCGCAGCAATACCGCGTTGCGTTCCCACTCCCGATTGCGCATGAACGGATAGATGCCCGTGTAGAAGCCGGCCTGCCGAATGTCGCGCGTGATCGCCGTGGCCCCCGAGATGACCGAGTCGTCGGCGATCGTGATATGCCCCTGGATCATCGAAGCGCCGCCGAGCTGGCAGCGGCGCCCGATGGTCGTGCTGCCTGCGATCCCGACGCATCCGGCAATGGCCGAATGGGCTCCGATGCGGCAGTTGTGGCCGATCTGGACCTGGTTGTCGATTTTCACGCCCTCTTCGATGATCGTGTCGCCGATCGCGCCGCGGTCGATCGTCGTGGCCGCGCCGACCTCGACGTCGTCGCCGATCAGCACGCCGCCGGTCTGCGGAATCTTGACCCACTGGCCCTGGAAGGGTGCAAATCCGAAGCCATCGGCGCCGATCACGCAACCCGAGTGCAGGATGCAGCGCGCTCCGATGCGGCAGCCATCGTAGATCCTCGCGCCCGCATGCAGCCGCGTGCCCTCCCCGATCCGCACCTGGCGGCCCACGTAGCAACCGGCGCCGATCTGCGCGCCAGCGCCGATCACCGCGCCCTCATCGATCACGGCCAGCGGACCGATCGAACTGGAAGGGTCCACCCGGGCCGCCGGGTGGACGACCGCGCCGGCCGCGGTCCCGGCCGAGGGGCTCGCCCTCGGCGCCAGCACCTGGGCCGCAAAGGCGAACCACGCGTAGGGGGCCTCGCATACGATCAGCACGCAGGAGGGCGAGCCAGCCGGCGCCAGGGCCTTGCGGTCCGCCTCCGACAGCACCAGCGCAGCGGCGCGCGTGGTGGCGGCGCTGCGCCGATAGCGCGGGTTGGCCAGGAAGCTCAGGTGGTCCGCGCCGGCCTGCTCCAGCGTCGCCACGGCCGACACGGTGCGCTGACCGTCTCCCTCGATGCGGGCGGCCAGCGCACCGCCGGCAAGGCGCAACACCTGCGCTGCCAGCTGGTCAACGCTCAAGGAGCCCGGCATCGCGATCGGTCCGCCGGGCGGCTCGTGTCGTCGACCCGCTCAAGGCGCGGTCGAGAACGGATCCCCGGGATCACTTGCCCGCATCGAGCGCACGCAGGACCTTGTCCGTAATGTCGATATGAGGCCCGACGTACAGCGCGTCCTGCAGTATCAGATCGAACTTCTCCTGCTCAGCCAGGGCCCGCACGATCCGCTGGGCGCGCTCCAGCAGATTCTGGAACTCCTCGTTCTTGCGCTGGTTCAGGTCCTCCTGGAATTCGCGCCGCCTGCGCTGGAACTCGCGGTCCATGTCCTGCAACTCGTGCTGGCGCTTGCTGCGCTCCGCGTCCGACAGAATGGGGCTGTCCTTGTCCAGCTTCTCCGCGGTGGCTTTCAGCTTGCTGTCCATCTCCTGCAGATCCTTGCCACGCTTGGCGAATTCCTGCGACAGCTTCTGCTCGGCCGCCTTGGCCGGCACCGAATCGCGCAGAATCCGCTCGGCGCTGACGTACCCGATCTTCAGCTCCTCCGCCACAGCCGCACGCCCGCAAAGCCCCAGCAGGACGGCCACGGCGATCGAGCCCAGTCTGACAGCCAAGGAAGAGGTGAATCGCATCAGCAACCTCGAGCAGTTTCAACGGCGATTTTGCCATACACGACCGGTTCCCGCGGGTCGCAAATCGGCTCGCGCAGCAGCTTTTGAAGGCCCGGGCTAGAAGCCCGTTCCAATCTGGAACTGGAAGCGCTGGATCCGATCGATCGACTGGTGTCGGAACGGCTGAGCCAGACTGAGCTTAAGCGGTCCGATCGGCGAGATCCAGGCGACACCGACACCCCCCGCGGCGCGCAGGTCGGAAAAGTGGATCGCCTGGCCGCTGCCCCAGACGTCCCCGGTGTCGACGAACAGCACGCCGCGCAGCGACCGGTCGGCCCCGGGTATCGTGGCCAGGGCCTCGATCGAACCGTTGATCTCCTTCACCCCGCCCAGCGGATCGCCGTTGGTGTCGCGCGGCCCCAGCGAGCCCGCCTCGAATCCGCGCACGCTGCCGATACCGCCTATATAGAAGTTCTTGAACAGCGGAAACTCCTTGCCGTTGTAGCCCCCCCCGTAGCCGGCCTGTCCGTTGAACGCCAGCGTGAACTTGTTCGTCAACGGCTGGAATTGCTGGTACTGGTAGGTCAGCTTGAAATACTGCAGATCCAGCGCCGGCGTGCCGAACTCCAGGAAAGCTCGCTGGAAGCGGCCGCGCTCGGGTGTCAGGATGTTGTCGCGGCTGTCGCGCGACCAGCCGACCGTTCCCAGCAGCGCCCCCGCGCTGGAACCGAACCGGTTGACGTAGTCGATGTAGCGGAACGGGCTCGATGCCGTCAGGGTGATGTTCGTGCTCTCCACGCCCAGGCCGAAGAAGACCGTATCGAATTCGGTGAACGGCACGCCCCATCGCATGGTTCCGCCGGTCGTGCCGATGTCGACCGTCGCCAGTCCCAGCTTGGCCAGGTTCGAATCGCGCCGGTAGATCTCCTCGCTCTGGCTGACGCCGTCGATCGTGACGTACGGGTCGGCGTGGGAGAAGGCGATCGTGCGGGTGGCCGAGCTCGTATTGACCTGCACGCCGATCGCGTGCCCGCTGCCCAGCACGTTCTGCTGGGTGTACGAGCCCGAGATCACCAGGTGCTCGGTGGAGCTGTAGCCCAGCCCGGCCTGGATCGTCCCGGTCGGCCGTTCCTTCACGGTGACGTTCACGTCGACCTGGTCCTGGCTTCCGGGAACCGCCGGGGTCTCGATCTCGACCTTCTCGAAGTACCCGAGGCGGTCGATCCGGTCGCGCGACAGCTTGACCTTTTCCGAGTCGTACCAGCCCGATTCGAACTGGCGGATTTCGCGGCGTATAACTTCGTCGCGCGTGCGCGTGTTGCCCGATATGTTCACGTGGCGCACGTAGGCGCGCCGCCCCGGGTCCACCAGGATCGTGAACGCCACCTCACGCTTTTCCTTGTTGGCCTCGGGCACCGGGTTGGCGTTCGCGAACGCGTAACCCAGCACGCTGAGGCGATCGGTCACGGCCTTGGCGATCCCGTTGATCCGCTCGCCGTTGTAGATCTCCCCGGGCTGCACGACGATCAGCTTGGACAATTGCGCATCCAGACCGAGCAGCTCGCCGGCCAGCTTGACGGACGAAATCCGGTAACGCTCGCCTTCCAGGATATTGATGGTGATCTGGATGTCCTTTTTGTCCGGACTGATCGCGACCTGGGTCGACTCGATGTTGAAATCCAGGTAGCCGCGGGCGAGGTAGAACGAGCGCAGGGTCTCCTCGTCGGCCTGCAGCTTCTGGCGGGCGTACTTGTCGTGACCCGTGTACCAGGTCAGCCACCCGGGGGTCGACAGCTCCATCTGGTCGCGCAGCTGCTTGTCCGAAAACGCATGGTTGCCGGTGAAATGGATCTCCCGGATGCGCGCGACTTCGCCTTCGTCGATCGAAATCGTGATGTTGACGCGGTTGCGCTCGAGCGGGCTCACCGTGGTCGTGACCTTGATGCCGTAGCGGCCGCGCGTCAGGTACTGCCGCTTCAATTCCTGCTCGGCCCGGTCCAGCAGCGAGCGGTCGTAGATGCGGGCCTCGGCCAGTCCCACGTCCTTCAGCGATTTCTTCACCTGGTCCTTGTCGAACTCCTTCATCCCGACCAGTTCGATCGAAGCGATCGCCGGGCGCTCCTCGACCACCACCACCAGCACGTCGCCGTCGGCCTCGAGCCGCACGTCCTTGAACAGCCCCGAGGCATACAGGGCGCGGATCGCCGCGGACCCTTTGCTGGCGTCGAAGTGGTCGCCGACCCGCAACGGCAGGTAGCCGAAAACCGTTCCGACGTCGGTCCTCTGAGCTCCCTCGACCCGTATATCGCGGATCACAAAATCATCCTTCGATTGCGCCTGGGAGCTCGGTTGCGCTAACGCGAGAGCCACCGCGAGGCACAAGCTTCGCGTCGCCACGGACAACCGGGTGTTGCGGCGTTTCAAGGAATCAGCCTGGCGTGCGTCGGGACGGGCGTGATGTTGTGATTTGTATCGCAGGCGGAACCGCTTCCATCCCATCCCGAACGGGACCACGCCGACTTTTGCGCGCGGCTACTGGAACAGCAGTCGGCTCAGGTCGTTATACAGCGCCAGCGCGGTCAAAACGACGAGCAGCCCGATCCCCAATCGCTGACCCAGTTCGAGCCACGTCGGCGAGGGCGGGCTGCCCGTCACAATTTCGATCGCATAGTACAGCAAGTGTCCGCCGTCCAGCACGGGAACCGGCAGCAGATTCAACACGCCCAGGCTGATCGAAACCAAAGCCAGGAACGTCATGTACGCGAGCGGTCCGATACGCGCACTCTGTCCCGCCACATCGGCGATCGTCACCGGGCCGGACAGGTTGCGCCATGACGCATGCCCGACCACCATGCGCCCCAGCATGCGCAGCGTGAACAAGGAGGTCTCCCACGTCTTGGCCACCGCGTGCTGTGCCGCTTCAATGGGCTGATCGCGGACCAGGATCGTGTCGCGGAAGCCGACACCGATCCGCCCGAAGCGTTGATTGCCCTCGAGGACCTCGGTCGGGGTGATCGGGATCTGCAGCACCCGGCCCGCCCGCTCGACTCCGAGCACCAACGGTCGATGCGGGGCGGCCCGCACGAGCCGCCGGACCTCGGCAGCCGACGTCACTTGCACTGCATCGACCGACACGATGCGGTCGCCGAGCTGCAGGCCTGCCTGTGCGCCCGGATCGCCCGGTGCGACCACCCCGACGACCGGTTCGGCATCACCCGGACGCAGGCCGATCCGCGCAAACCAGTCGCTGTCGAACCGGTCGGTATCGATGCCGCTCAGATCCAGCGTCAGCGTCCTTTGCACGCCGTCGGCGCCGCGCACGACGATCCGCGGCCGCCCGTGGTCGCTCGCCTGCCGCAGCAGCGCCCAGCGCAGGTCACCCCAGGAGCGCACCGGGCGATCGTCGATCTGCACGATGACGTCTGCCTCATGCAGCCCCGCCGCTGCGGCCGGCGTGCCGGCCTCGGGAGGGCCCACCACAGCGCGCAGATCCGGCACGCCGATCAGATTCAGCGCGCAATAGATCAGGACGGCGAACAGCAGATTGGCGGCCGGGCCGGCGGCGACGATCGCGGCGCGCCGCCCCACCGGCTGGCGATTGAAGGCGCGCGGCAGATCGGCCGGGTCGATCGGTCCGGAGTCGGTTTCACGCTCGTCGAGCATCCGCACGTATCCGCCGTACGGCACCACCGCGATCACCCATTCGGTCCGATCCGGACCCAGTACCCAGCGCGCAAGCGGCCGGCCGAACCCGACCGAGAATCGCAGCACCTTGACGCCACACCAGCGCGCCACCCAGAAGTGGCCAAGTTCGTGCACCACGATCAACAGACCGAGTGCAACCAGGAAAGCAGGAATCGTCGTCAGTAGGTCCATGTCGATTTCGTCAGCACCGTTCGGGCCTGGCGGCGTGCCGCGCGATCCAGTTCGACCACCGCCTCGATCGAATCCGGCGCCGCGGCCGTACAGCCGGCGAGCACCTCCTGGATCACGGCCGGGATCCGTGCGAACGGCAGCTCCCGTTGAAGAAATAAATCCACCGCCACTTCGTTGGCCGCGTTCAACGTGATGCACGCGGCCGGGCCGGCTCGCAGCGCCTGGTAAGCCAGGCGAAGGCAGGGAAACTGGTCCTGGCTGGGGGCCTCGAATTGCAATGGACCGGCCTGCAGCAGATCGAGCCAGGGCGATCCGCTGCCGATCCGCTCCGGAAATCCCAGCGCGTAGGCGATCGGGGTGCGCATGTCCGGAGTGCCCATCTGCGCCAGCACCGAGCCGTCCACGAATTCCACCATCGAATGGACCACGCTTTGCGGATGAATCACCACGTCGATCCGGTCCGGCTCGAAGCCGAACAGCCAGCTCGCCTCGATCACTTCAAGGCCCTTGTTCATCAGGGTAGCCGAGTCGACCGAGATTTTCCGCCCCATGTTCCATTTCGGGTGGGCGCAGGCCTGCTCGGGCGTCACGCCGCTCAAGTCGGTGCGCCTCAGAAAGGGCCCCCCCGAGGCGGTCAGGATCAGGCGGCGCACCGCGTGGCTGGCGTCGCGCGCCGCCGCCAGGCACTGATGGATCGCGTTGTGCTCGCTGTCGACCGGCAGCAGGCTGGCCCCGCCGCTGCGCACCGCCTCGATCAGCAGTGCGCCCGCGCACACGATCGCCTCCTTGTTCGCCAGCAACAGGCGCTTGCCGGCCCGCGCGGCCGCCAGCGTGGCGTTCAACCCGGCCGCGCCCACGATGGCCGCCACCACCGAATTGACGCTGGCCAGCCGGACCGCCTGCACCAGGCCGTCGGCTCCGCCGACCGCCGCCGTGCGAAGGCCCGCTGCGCGCAGCGCCGCCGCCAGCTCCCCGGTCTGGCTGGCCTGTCCGATCGCTGCCAGCTCGGGCTCGAACCGGCGGCACAGATCGACCAGCGGCCCGACTTTCGAGTTCGCCGTCAGGGCGACCACGCGGAACCGGTCCGGATGCCTGGCCAGAACGTCCAGCGTGCTGGCCCCGATCGAGCCGGTCGCGCCCAGAATGCAGATGCCCTGGCGGGCGCCGCTGCGGTGGTTCATCGGATCCACCAGTCGATCAGCACCGCCGCCGGCAGCACCGGCAGGGTCGCATCGATGCGATCGAGCACGCCGCCGTGACCCGGCAGCAGCGAGCCGCTGTCCTTGACCTGCGCCTGCCGCTTCAGCAGGCTTTCAAACAGATCGCCGACGATCGACAGCGCAACCACGGCCCACAGGCAAAGCACCGCCAGCGGCCAGCCCAGCTCGGACAGCACCCGGCTGGACCAGATGCGCGCCTGCGGCCAGAATCGATGCGCTGCCAGCGCTGTCAGGGTGACGAAGGCGAGCGCGCCGTACACGCCTTCCCAGGTCTTGCCCGGGCTGATGTGCGGCGCCAGTTTGTGACGTCCGAACGCCCGGCCGACGAAATAGGCCGCGATGTCCGCGATCCACACGATCGCCAGCAGCGACACCAGCCAGGCCACACCCCGAAGCAGCAGGCTGTTCAACGCCACCCACCCGGCCGACAGCAACGCGACCGCGGCAACGACCGACGTGCCCCGCCCGATGGCGAAGCGACCGCGCTCGGCGCGCGCCACGCCGGCGCCCAGTGCGCACCAGGCAACGCAGGCAACCAGCGAAAGGCCGGCCGTGGCGCCGCCCGGCAGGCGCACATCGAGGGCGCAGGTGCCCGCCAGGACCGCCCAGTAGGCGGCCGCGGCGCCGGCCGAGACGGCGCGCGGGCAGCCCGCCAGCTTGAGCCACTCGTACATCGCCGCTGCCGCCAGCAGTGCGAGCAGCCCCAGCAGCGCCACCCGGCTCCAGACGGCCGCCGCCCACAGCAGGGCCAGCAGCACGATGGCCGTGATCACGCGCGTGCGCAGCATCGCGAGGATCTCATGGCCGGGCCGCCTCCGCGACGCGGCCGAATCGCCGCTCGCGGCGCGCGAACCAGCCGAACGCGGCTTCCAGCTGCTCGGCGCCGAAGTCGGGCCACAGCACGTCGGTGAAATACAGCTCGGTATAGGCCAGCTGCCACAGCAGAAAGTTGCTGATCCGCTGTTCTCCGCCGGTGCGGATCAGAAGGTCGGGGTCGGGAGCAAATCCCAGGGCGAGCTGGCTCGCGAACAGCGCCTGGTCGAGCTCGACCGCGCCGCCGTCGCGCCGGGCACGGTCCAGCAGCGCGCAAGCCGCCTGCACGATGTCCCAGCGCCCGCCATAGCTGGCGCACACCGTCAGATTCAGACGGTCGTTGGCGGCCGTGCGCTGCTCGGCTTCCCGGATCAGGCGGCGCAAGTCCGGCTCGAGCGAATCGACCTGCCCGACCACGCGCATGCGCACACCGTTGTCCACCAGCCGGCCGACTTCGCGTTGCAGGGAGCTGACGAAAAGCCGCATCAGCAGCGACACCTCGTCGGCCGGCCGGCGCCAGTTCTCCGAGCTGAAGGCGAACAGCGTCAGGTACTCGACGCCGCGCTGCGCGCAGGTCTCGATGGTCGAGCGCACGGCCTCGACGCCGCGCGAATGACCCGCGGCGCGGGGCAAATGGCGCGCCGTGGCCCAGCGCCCGTTGCCGTCCATGATGACGGCCACATGCCGCGGCGGCACAACCGCTGAGTCGGGTTTCGGAGGGTTCACGGGCGAGGGCCCGTATGAGCTGCCGGCATCGCTTCAGACCGTCATCAACTCCTTTTCCTTTTCGGCGACCAGCTTGTCGATGTCGCCGACGAAGCGGTCGGTGAGCTTCTGCACTTCGTCCTGCGCGCGCCGCTCGTCATCCTCCGAGACCTCCTTCTTCTTCAGCATTTCCTTCAGCTGGTGGATCGCGTCGCGCCGCAGATTGCGCACCGCCACCCGCGCGTTCTCGCCTTCGTGCCGCACCACCTTGGTCATCTCGCGCCGCCGCTCCTCGGTCAGCGGCGGCATCGGGATGCGCAGCAACTCGCCGTGCGCAGCGGGGTTCAGGCCGAGGTCCGATTCGCGGATCGCCTTCTCGATCACCGCCAGCATCTTCTTTTCCCACGGCTGCACCGTGATCGTTCTGGCGTCGCCCAGGCCTACATTGGCCACCTGACCGAGCGGCACCATCGACCCGTAGTACTCCACCTGGATGTGATCCAGCAACCCGGTGTGGGCCCGGCCGGTCCGGATCTTGGCCAGGTCATGCTTCAGCGACTCGACGCTCTTGAGCATCTTCTGCTCGGTCGAACTGCGTATGTCACTTGGATTCATGCTGTGCCTCCTCGCCAGCGCCCGATCCGCCGTTCATTTCGGGCACCCACGGGCACCCGCAGGCCGACCGCGGCCGCAGTTTTCAGACGTATACCAGAGTTCCTTCATCCTCCCCCTGCACGGCCCGCAGCAGCGCACCCGGCTTGGTGATGTTGAAAACCCGGATCGGCAGCTGCTGGTCACGACACAGCGCAAAGGCGGTCGCATCCATGATCTGCAGGTTGCGGGCCAGGGCATCATCGAAGCTGATGCGCGTATAGCGCTCCGCGGACGGGTCCTTGTTCGGATCCGCGGAATAAACGCCGTCGACCTTGGTTGCCTTCAGCACGATCTGCGCGCCGACCTCGGAGCCGCGCAGAGCCGCAGCCGTATCGGTCGTGAAGAACGGATTGCCGGTTCCGGCCGCGAAGATCACGACCTTGCCTTCCTCCAGATAGCGCATCGCCTTGGGCCGGATATACGGCTCGACCACCTGCTCGACGTTCAGCGCCGACTGCACGCGCGCTTCCAGGCCGGCGCGCTGCATCGAGTCCTGCAGCGCCATCGCATTCATGATGGTGGCCATCATCCCCATGTAATCGGCGGTGGCGCGCTCCATCCCGCTGGATCCGAGCGCAACGCCGCGGAAGATGTTGCCGCCGCCGATCACGATGGCCAGCTCGACTTCGAGGCGGACGACCTGGGCGATGTCCTCGACCATCTTCTCGATCGTGGCCCGGCTGATGCCAAAGGCCTGGTCCCCCATCAGCGCTTCGCCGGAGAGCTTCAGCAGGACGCGCCGGTAACGGCGCTCACCCGTCATATCGGCGCTTTTTTTTGGGCAGCCGCGCCGGGCGATCCGCGACGGGCCGCGGCGGCCTGCGCAGCCACCTCGGCGGCGAAATCGTCCTGACGCTTTTCCAGCCCTTCGCCAACCACGAACAGCGCGTACGCGTTGACGGTGGCCCCCTTGCGCTTGAGCAGCTGCTCGACCGACAGCTTGTCGTCCTTCACGAACGGCTGGCCCAGCAGCGTGACTTCCTTCAGGTACTTCTGGACGGCGCCCTCGACCATCCTGGCCTGCAGGTCGGCCGGCTTGCCGGACTCGGCCGCCTTCTGCTGAGCGATCGAGCGCTCGCGCGCGATCTCCTCCGGCGCGATTCCGTCGGCCCGCAGGGCCTTGGGCTTGCCGAACGCGATGTGCATCGCCAGATCCTTGCCCAGAGCCTCGTCTCCACCCGTCAGGTCGACCAGCACTCCGATGCGCGATCCGCCGTGCACGTAGCTGTGGATCCGGCCGGTGGCGGCGATGCGGGCGAAGCGGCGTATCGAGATGTTCTCGCCGATCTTGCCCACCAGCGCAGCCCGCGCCGCTTCGACGCTGGTGGCACCTCCCAATGCGAGCAACGACAGGGCCGCAACGTCCGACGGCGCGCGCGTCGTCACCAGGTTTGCCAGCGCGCGGCCGAACGCCAGGAACTCCTCGTTCTTGGCCACGAAGTCCGTCTCACAGTTGACCTCGACAATGGAGGCGGTCGTACCCGAGGCGTCCACATCGATCGCCACGATTCCCTCCGCGGCGATCCGGGTCGAAGCCTTGGCAGCCTTGTTGCCCAGCTTCACCCGCAGGATCTGCTCGGCCCGGTCCATATCGCCGGCGGCTTCGGCCAGCGCCTTCTTGCATTCCATCATCGGCGCGTCGGTCTTCTCCCGCAACTCCTTAACCATGCTCGCCGTCACTTCGGCCATCGTCGGCTTTCCTCTATGCGTTCGTTAGTCTTCCTTGCCGGAATCTTCGCTGACCTCGACGAATTCGTCGTCGGTCACGCTGGCAACGACCCCCTGCAACGCATTGGCCTTGCCTTCCAGGATCGCATCGGCGACCCCCCGCGCGTAAAGACGGACGGCGCGACTGGAGTCGTCATTGCCCGGAATCACGTAGGCGATCCCTTCGGGCGAGTGGTTGGTATCGACCACCCCGACCACCGGAATGCCGAGCTTGTTCGCCTCGGCAATCGCGATCTTGTGGTAGCCGACGTCGATCACGAACAGCGCATCGGGAAGCGCGTTCATATCCTTGATGCCGCCGATCGACTTGTTCAGCTTGTCCACTTCACGCTGAAAATGCAGCGCCTCCTTCTTGGGCATCCGCTCCAGCGCGCCCTCTTCCTTGGCCTGCTCCATCTCCTTCAGGCGCTTGATCGAGGTCTTGATCGTCTTGAAGTTCGTCAGCATGCCGCCGAGCCAGCGCTGGTCGACGAACGGCATGCTGGATCGGTGCGCCTCCTCGACCAGGATTTCGCGCGCCTGCCGCTTGGTGCCGACAAACAGCATCGTGCCGCGGTTCGAGGCCAGTTGCCGGGCGAACTTCGTAGCGGCCATGAACTGGTCGAGCGTGCGCTCCAGGTTGATGATGTGGATCTTGTTGCGCTGGCCGAAGATGAAGGGAGCCATTTTCGGGTTCCAGAATCGGGTCTGGTGGCCAAAATGAACCCCCGCTTCCAGCATCTGACGCATTGTGACGGACATATTGCTCTCTCCAAGGTTGGGTCCGACGCTGGCCGCCGAGTCCGCCGGCCGCAGCCAAAGCGCTGCATTCCTGCCGGCGGCACCTTGGTAGCGGTGCGCGCGATTATGGATAAAATGAAACTTTGAAACAAATCAAAGGGCTGGTTCGCTTTGTTCAAGCGGCGGGCCAGCCCCGTGAAGCCGCGTATTATAGCGACAACGCCCTGACCCTCGTGTAGGTGGCCAGACCAGGTCGCGGGCGCCGCAATGGCCTTCACGATAAAGAACACCGACGAAATCGAAGCAATGCGCATTGCCGGCCGCCTGGCCAGCGAGGTGCTCGATTTCATTGCGCCGCACGTCAAACCCGGCATCACCACCGGCGAGCTGGACCGGTTATGCCATCACTACATGGTCGATGTCCAGGGCACCGTGCCGGCGCCGTTGAACTACGCCCCGCCGGGGTACCGCCCGTACCCGAAGTCGATCTGCACGTCGGTGAACCACCAGGTCTGCCATGGCGTTCCAGGCGAGCGCGCGCTGAAGGCCGGCGACATCGTCAATATCGATGTCACCGTCATCAAGGACGGCTGGCACGGCGACAGCAGCCGGATGTACCTGGTCGGCGACGTCTCGCTGGCGGCGCGGCGCCTGTGCGAGGTCACGTTCGAGTGCATGTGGCTGGGCATCGCCACCGTGCGGCCCGGAGGCCATTTCGGCGATATCGGAGCGGCGATCCAGGCGCACGCGGAAAAGCACGGATACAGCGTGGTGCGCGAGTTCTGCGGCCACGGGATCGGGCGGCGTTTCCACGAAGAGCCGCAGGTACTGCATTACGGCCGCGCCGGAACGCTGGATGCGTTCGTGCCGGGCATGACGTTCACGATCGAGCCGATGATCAACGCCGGGCGGCGGGAAATCCGCGAGCTGGCCGACGGCTGGACCATCGTCACCAAGGACCACAGCCTGTCGGCACAGTGGGAGCACACGGTGCTGGTTACGGAGTCAGGCGTGGAGGTGTTGACGATGTCGGCCGGCGCTGCGGGGCCGCCCGCCATCGCGTTGGCCCGCATGAACTGGACGCCTAACCTGGCTGCCGTCTGACGATGAACGACCCCGGATTCGCGTTGCGCGGCGAACTGAACGCGCAGCGGGCCCAGGTCATCGGCGAATTCCAGACCACCGGATCGGTACAGCGGCTGCTTTCGCGTCTGTCGCGAGTGGCCGACCGCTTCGTGCGGCGCGCCGCCGAGCAGACGCGGGTGTCGCGCTTCGCCGCCGTGGTCGCGGTCGGCGGCTATGGCCGCTCGGAGCTGTTTCCGCACTCCGATGTCGACCTGCTGATCATCCCGGCCCATAACCCGACCGCCGCGCAGGCCGCGAACATCGAATCGTTCGTCCACATGCTGTGGGACATGGGATTGCCGATCGGGCACGCGGTGCGCACCGTCGAGCAATGCGGGCAGGAGGCCAGCCGCGACCCGACCGTGATGACCTCGACGCTGGAGTCGCGCATCGTGTGCGGCGTACGCGCTCCGTTTGCCGCCCTGCGGTCGGAACTGAACCGCGTGCTGGACCCGCGCGCGTTTCTGAACGCCAAGCTGCTCGAGCAGAAGCAGCGCCATGCCAAGTTCGAGGACACCCCGTTCGCGCTGGAGCCGAACTGCAAGGAGAGCCCGGGCGGGTTGCGCGATCTGCAGATCCTGTTGTGGCTGTCGCAGGCCGGGGGGCTGGGCCGGTCCTGGAGCGATCTGGAGCGAGGCGGGCTGCTGACCCGTGAGGAAACCGCCACCCTGCGCCGCACCGAGCGCACGCTGAAGTCGATTCGCGCGCGGGTACACCTGGTCGCGGGCCGGCGCGAGGACCGGCTGCTGTTCGATGTGCAGCACGCCGTGGCCGACTCCCTGGGCCTGCGCGGCACCGCGACCCGCCTGGCGAGCGAGCTGCTGATGCAGACCTACTACCGGGCCGCCAAGAATGCGACGCAGGTGAACACGATCGTATTGCTGGCGATCGAGCACCGGCTGGCGCCGCGCGACCCGACCCCGGCCACGGTGCTCGACAGCGTGTTCTTCTCGCGCGACGAGCTGCTCGACGTCGCCGACGTCGGCGCGTTGCAGCGCGAGCCCACGGCGATCCTGCGCGCCTTCCTGCTGTTGCAGCGGCACCCCGAGCTGAAGGGAATGTCGCCCGGCCTGCTCAGGGCGATCTGGCACGCGGGGGCTTCGATGGGCGCCGCGTTTCGCGGCGATCCGGCCAACCGCCAGTGTTTCCTCAGCATCCTGCAGCAGCCGCGCGGCGTGGTGCACGAGCTGCGCCGGATGAACCAGTGGTCGGTGCTGGGAGCCTACCTGCCGGTGTTCCGCCGCATCGTCGGCCAGATGCAGCACGACCTGTTCCACGTCTATACGGTCGACCAGCACATATTGATGGTCGTGCGCAACCTGCGCCGTTTCACGCAGTCGCAATTCGCCCATGAGTACCCGCTGTGCAGCCAGCTGGTGGCCGATTTCGCGCGCCCCTGGCTGCTGTACATCGCCGCGCTGTTCCACGACATCGCCAAGGGACGCGGAGGCGACCACAGCCAGCATGGAAGCGGCGATGCGCGCCGCTTCTGCCGCCAGCACGGCATCGGGGACGAAGACACCGAGCTGGTCGTGTTCCTGGTGCGGCATCACTTGACGATGTCGCAGGTGGCGCAGAAGCAGGATCTGACCGACCCCGCCGTGATCGGGCGCTTCGTGCAACTGGTGGGCACCGACCGGCGCCTGGTGGCTTTGTACCTGCTGACGGTCGCCGACATCCGCGGAACCAGCCCGAGGGTGTGGAGCCCCTGGAAGGCCCGCCTGCTCGAGACGCTGTTCAATCTGACGCGGCGCGCCCTGGGCGGCGAGGCGCAAGCCGCCGACGCCGAGCTGGAAGGCCGCAAGCGGGAGGCTCTGCGGATCCTGCGGCTGTACGGGCTGTCCGAGCGGGCGCACGAGCCGTTGTGGCGCGAGCTGGACATCGTTTATTTCCTGCGCCACTCGGCGCAGGACATCGCATGGCACGCGCGGGCCCTGCTGGTTCACGTAGGCACCGAGCGGCCGATCGTGCGGGCCCGGCTGGCGCCGGCCGGCGAAGGCATCGAGGTGCTGCTGTACGCGCGCGACCAGAAGGACCTGTTCGCCCGCGCCTGCGGATACTTCGACAGCCGCAGCCTGAGCATCCTGGATGCCAAGATCCACACCACGCGGCGGGGCTATGCGCTCGACACCTTCCTCGTGTCCGAGCGCGGCCACGGCACCCACTTTCGCAGCCTGCTGGACCGGGTCGAGGCCGAGCTGACCGAGTGGATGGCCGCGCGGGTCGAGCTGCCGCCGCCGCTGAAGGGACGGCTGTCGCGCCACTCGCGCCATTTCCCGGTCTCGCCGGCGGTCCAGCTCAACGCCGACGAGTCGGGCCAGCACTATCTGCTGTCGCTGGTCGCGACCGACCGCAT
Source organism: Burkholderiaceae bacterium (assembly GCA_035511515.1). Classification (GTDB taxonomy): domain Bacteria; phylum Pseudomonadota; class Gammaproteobacteria; order Burkholderiales; family Burkholderiaceae_F; genus VBCK01. Next base: position 45,033 of record DATKFG010000086.1, read on the forward strand.
CGGCCTGCTGTACGCGGTGGCACGCGTGCTGGCGCGCCACGAAGTCAACGTGCAGACCGCCAAGATCCTGACGCTGGGCGAGCGGGTCGAAGACGTGTTCCTGATCGACGGTCCGGCGCTGTCGCAGCCCAAGCTCCAGCTGCAGCTGGAGCGCGACCTGCTGGAGGCGCTGACGCCCTAAAGCCCTCACCCCCTCCCCTGTCCCGCTGCGCGGGCGAGGGGCGACCAGTTGTCGCAAGTGCGTGGCCTGTCAGCAGGGGCACGCCGTATCGCCCCTCGCCCGCGCAGCGGGACAGGGGAGGAGCTTGCCCTGCGTAGCCGGGCTACGCCCGGCGAAGCAGGGGGTGAGGGCTCTAGGGCGTCAGCGCCTCCAGCAGGTCGCGCTCCCGCAG
>DATKFG010000087.1:0-2161 GCA_035511515.1 Burkholderiaceae bacterium
GCGTCGGATACGACGCAGGCGCAACCTGCGGTCGCGCCTGCGCCGGCAGAAGCGCCGCCCGCGGCGCCTGCCGTGGCAGTCGCGCCCGCTCCGGCGCCACCGTCGGCGCCCGACGTGCCGGTGACCGCAGCAGACGTCGCGCCGGCCGCGGCGCCGTCTACGGCGATCGCTCCGATCGAGCCGCTGCCTCCCGCACCGGCTCCAGCAGCGCCCGCTGTCGCGAGCGCGCCAGCTCCGGCACCGCCGCCAGCGCCCGCTGTCGCGAGCGCGCCAGCACCGGCACCGCCAGCAGCGCCTGCTGTCGCGAGCGCGCCAGCACCCGCACCGCCATCAGCGCCTGACGTGCCGGTGACCGCTGCGGACGTTGCGCCCGCCGCGGCGCCTTCAATTGCTACGACTACCACGACCGCTCCTGCAGCGGCCGTTCCCGATTCTACGCCGGTGACGACGGCAGCGACCGTTCCGCCCGGCGCGATCGCCCCGCCGATGGTGCTCGCGCCGGTACCGGCTGATAGCGCCAATCCTGAACCTCCCGCCGCGGCCCCGGCATCGACAGCTCCTGAAGTTGCAAGCGCTCCGGCCGGGACGGCTGCGCCACACAAGGCGCACAGGGCGGGGTCCGGCGCGGCGGGCGGCGGTAATACTACTGTCGCATCGAATCCGCCTGACCAGGGTGCCTTTGGCGGCATGCAATTCGGCAACAGCAAGGCACCGATTTATATAAAGTCCAAATCGATGTCGCTCGACTACCAGAATCATTCCGTGCTGTGGACCGGAGACGTGCACGCCAATCAGGCGGACTCGCAGCTTACGAGCGACCAGCTGCGCGTAAACTATTTCGACAAAGATTTTAAACAGATGAAGGACATGGTTGCGGACGGGAACGTTCGTCTGAGCCAGGGTACTCGATGGGCCACTGGCCAGCACGGCGTGATGGATCAGACCAAGCGCACGGTGGTTTTGACCGGCAGTCCCGTCGCGCATGACGGCAACGATCAAATCACCGGCTGCAAGATCACGGTTTTTTTGAACACCAGTCAGAGCGTCGTCGAATGCGCTCATGCGGTGCTTTTTCCTCATTCGGACGCGTCGCCGGGCGCCAGCCAGGGACCCGGAGCGACGGCGGTACAGTAGGCAATTCTGCGATGGCGTTGGAAGTAAAACTCGGACAGGATCTGCGGCTTCGCCAGCAACTGGTGATGACGCCGCAGTTGCAGCAGGCGATAAAAATTCTGCAGCTTTCGCTCCCGGAACTGGAAGCGATCGTGCAGTCGGAACTCGAACAGAACCCGATGCTGGAACCGCTCGATCAGAGTCCGGCCGAAGCAGCTTCCGAATCAGAAGCGTCGGATCCCGAAGCCGCCGCACAGGCCGACGGCGAACCGCTGCCGCCTGAGACCGACGGTCTTAACGGCGCCAACTCCGACGACGACTGGGAAACCGGCTCGCGCGAGGAAAAACCCGCGTCCACGATCGAGATCGAAGCGCGCGATGCCGCGCTCGAGATCAAGGAACTCAACAATCTCGAAAAGCTGGACTGGCGCGAATATCTCGAGACCTACTCGAACAACTGGCAGGAAAGCGCGCCGGCCGACAACGACGACGACCATCGCAGCGCGCTCGAAAACACGCCGCTGCGCCGCAGTTCGCTCGAAGACCACATGATGTGGCAGCTCCGGATGTCGAACCTGGCCGAATCCGACCAGCCGATCGGCGCGACCATCATCTACAATCTCAACGAAGACGGATATCTCGAAACTCCGGTTGACGAATTGGCGGCGCAGCTCGAAGTTGCGCCGGCCGAGGTCGAGCGGGTGCTCGCGCGCGTGCAACGCTTCGATCCGCCCGGCGTCGCCGCCCGCAACCTGCGCGAATGCTTGCTCGCGCAGTTGCAGAACCTCGGGATGGAAGAATCGCTCGCCGCCCGAATCATCAGCAATCACCTGGACCTGCTCGAGAAGCATCGCTACGCGGAAATCGCCAAGGTTCTGAACGTGCCGGTCGAGACTGTCGGGCAGGCCGCCAAGGTAATCTCGCTGCTCGAGCCCAAGCCGGGACGCGACTACGGCGGCGACGAGCCGACTTACGTCGTGCCCGACGTTTATATTCACAAGGTCGGCGAGGACTACGTCGTCACCCTGAATCGCGACGCGGTGCCGCG
>DATKFG010000088.1:0-13783 GCA_035511515.1 Burkholderiaceae bacterium
GGCCGCGTCCGATCGCCCCTCGCCCGCGCAGCGGGAGAGGGGAGGCGGTGAGGGGCCATAGCGCGCGCCCATGCGCACGCCCGCGCACTGGCCGCGTCCGATCGCCCCTAGCCCGCGCAGCGGGAGAGGGGAGGGGGGTGAGGGGCCATAGCGCGCGCCCATGCGCATGCCCGCGCACTGGCCGCGTCCGATCGCCCCTCGCCCGCGCAGCGGGAGAGGGGAGGGGGTGAGGGCAGCAGAAGAGAGTGGCCCGGCTAAGGGGCTGGGTCGAATTGTTAGGATCGCGGCTTCGCACGCGTCCCTTCGGTAAGGTGTCGCAACGATGAACCCGCTGTCCCGGCGCGATGCTGTGCTGCTGCTGCTGTTAACGCTCGCCTGGGGCTTTACCTGGCCGGTGATGAAATACGGCGTGCGCGAGCTGCCTCCGCTGTTCTTCCGGACGCTGTGCATCGCCGGCGCGCTGCCGATCCTCGCCCTGGTCGCGCGTGCCACCTCGGTCCCGCTGACCGTGCACCGATCCGACTGGCGCGACATCGTGATCTTGGCGGTGCCGAACGTGGTGGTGTGGCACATGGCCGTGATCGTGGCGCTGACGCTGCTGCCGGCCGGGCGCAGCGCGATTCTGGGCTACACGATGCCGCTGTGGGCGGCCCTGATCGGGGCGCTGTGGTATGGCCAGCACCCGCCGCCGCGCCATTGGCTGGGCGTGGCCCTGGCCATGGTGGCGACCGGGCTGCTGCTGTCTTCAGAGCTCACCGAGCTCGCGGGTCGGCCGTTGGGTACCCTGCTGATGCTGTTCGCGGCGGCCTCGTGGGGTTACGGGACGCACCAGGCGAGCCGGCGCGCGATCCATCTTCCGGCGCTGGCGGCGATGTTCTGGATGCTGTCGCTGGCGCTGATCGCGCTGCTGGCGGCGACTTTTGCATTCGAGCGCCACCGCTGGCGCATGCCGCGCCCGGACGAGTGGGCTGCGATCGGGTTCAACATGTCCATTTCGATCGCGTTTTGCCACGTTGCCTGGCTGCACCTCGCGCGGCGCCTGCCCCCGGCGGCGAGCGGACTGTCGATGATGATGATTCCGGTGCTGGGGGTGTTTTCCAGCGTCTGGCTGTTGGGCGAGCGCCCGCGCTGGCAGGACTACGTCGCGCTGGCGCTGATCGTCGTTTCGCTGGCCACCGTGCTGCTGCCCACACGCGCGAAAGCCGATCAGCCTCGAAAGGCGTCGTGAAGGGCCATTTCAGGATGCGCGGCCTTTAGGGGCCGACGTTGCCCATCTGCGTCAGCCCGTTGTAGACCTTCGCGACACCGGGTACCGCCATGGCGATCTGCTCGGCCATGCTGCGATCGACCTCCGAGTCGACCAGACCTTCGAGGTAAACCGCGTGATTGTGGGTCTGGATATCCAGGTTGAAGAACCTGAGCGATGAGTGCGCGTTGATCTGCTCGCTGACTTGATCGCGCAGCTTTGCATCTTCGACGCACGCCGCCGTTTGACACTCGAGGTAGGCGCACCCGCTGCCCGACAGGGAAGCGGTGACCGCCAGTAGGGTCAGGTACCTGGATGCGAACACTGCCGGCCCCTTTCTACTTCGCGAGATTTTCTGCTTAGGCAGTCTGAGGGGACCGAAGTTCCAGCGGCCGCCCTGCGGCGGAGCGTGTCAACAAGGCGAACCGCTTCAGGCCGACGCGCGCGCGGAAAGGTGCCGCCGGATCAGCCGCAGCAATTCCTCTTCCTGATAGGGCTTGCCCAGGTATTCGTTCACGCCCAGCTCGAATGCGAGGCTGCGGTGCTTGGCGGCGGTGCGCGACGTGATCATCAGGATCGGGATGTTTCGGGTATCGGGGTTCGACCGCACGGTGCGGGTCAGGTCGTAGCCGTCCATCCGCGGCATCTCGATATCCACCAGCAGCACGTCGGGCAGCGCGTCCTGCATCTGCCGCAGGGCGTCCACGCCGTCCTTGGCCAGCATCACCTGAAAGCCCTGCCGCTCGAGCAGCCGCTGCGTGACGCGCCGCACGGTCAGCGAATCGTCCACCACCATGATCGTGGCGCCGAGCGCCTCGGGTTCAGCACCGGCACCGCTGTCGGCTGCAGGCGGCTCGGGCAGCGCAGCCGGCTCCGGTGCGCGGCCGATCAGCTGAACCGGATTGATGATCAGTACGATTTCACCGCTGCCCAGGATCGTCGCGCCCAGCACGCCCGTCAGCCGCGCGACCTGCGGGCCCACGTTTTTCACGACCACTTCCTGGTTCGATGTGAGCTCGTCGACGACCACCGCCAGCCGATCCTCTCCGGAGCGCAGCAGCGCCACCGGGGTCTGGCGCGTCAGGCCCAGCGGAGCCTCGAGGCCGAGCAGTTGCGCCAGCGGGCGCAGCACCACCGAGCCCATCGCTCCGAACACCAGGCTGCCCTCGCGCAGTCCCGCTTCCACGTCGGACGGCTTGAACCGGCGAACCTGGTGCACCATCGCCGACGGAATCGCGAACCGGCGCCCGCCCACGCTGGCCAGCACGACCTGGGTCACGGCCAGTGTCAGCGGCAGGTAGGCGGTAAAGCGGGTGCCTCGGCCCGCCTCGGTGCCGACGACCACACGTCCGCCGAACGAAGCCAGCTCGGACCGCACCACGTCCATGCCGATGCCGCGTCCGGCCAGTTCCGTGACCTCGCGCGCGGTGGAAAACCCCGGCGCGAACACGAGCTCGGCCAATTCGCGTTCACTCACGTGCCGGCTCTGGTCGAGCAGGTTCATCTCGACCGCGCGCTGCCGGATCCGTTCGAGGTCCAGCCCGTTGCCATCGTCGGCGAACACCACGATGATTTCGTTGCCTTCCTGCTTGACGTCGATGCGCAGCTCGCCGCTTTCGGGTTTGCCCAGCGAGCGCCGCTTCTCCGACGTTTCGATGCCGTGAACGATCGCGTTGCGCACCAGGTGCTCGAACGGACCGCTCATCCGCTCGAGCACGCCGCGATCGATCTCGGTGGTGCCGCCGACGATTTCCAGGTGGACGCGCTTTCCGACTTCCTTGCCGGTCTGGCGGGCCACCCGATACAGGCGCTCGGACACGTTCGAAAACGGCACCAGGCGCACCCGCATCAGCTGCTGCTGCAGCTCCCGCGTCAGCCGCGACTGCGCGCTCAGATCGTTGTCGGCGAGCTGCAGGCCCTTGAGCATCGTGCTCTGGACCATCGCCACGTCCTCGACCGATTCGGCCAGCATCCGCGTGAGCTCCTGCAGCCGCGAGAAGCGGTCGAACTCGAGCGGATCGAACGTGGCCGATTCGCGTGCCAGCTGGTCCGACCGCGCCTGGATCTGCGCTTCGGCCTGGATTTCCACTTCACGCAGCTGGTGGCGCAGGCGCGAGATGTTCTCGGTCAGATCGGTCAGCGAGCCGCGCAGCGTGCCCACCTCGGTTTCCAGCTTGGAGCGAGCGATCGATACCTCGCCGGCGTGGTCGACCAGCCGGTCCAGCACGTCGGCCCGCACCCGGATGAAGGGCGCCGTGGCCGTGGCGACGGGCGCGGGCACGGGCCGCTCGGATTCGATTTCGGCTTCGGGCAGGGTGGGAACGACTTGCGCGGCGGCGGCCGGGGCGTCGGTGGCTTCGGGCTCCGGCGCGGCCGGCGGCCACGGGACGGCCGCGTCCGAACCGGCCTGCGCCGGTTCCACCGGCGGCTGCAGCGCGTCGAACAGGGTCAACGCCTGGTCGAACTGACCCTGCAGATCCTCGATCACGACCGAGGGCACGCTCACCAGCTGCATGGCCGCCTCGATGCGGGTTTCCATCTCGTGCACCAGCTCGCCCAGGCGCATCGCACCGGCCATGCGGGCGCTGCCCTTGACCGTGTGCAGATGCCGCATCAGTTCGCGCGCGACTTCGCGCTGGTTCGGATTGGCCGCCAACGAGCGCAGTGCGATGCCGATGGCCGGCAGCAGATCGTGCGCCTCGGTGACGAACACCTGCAGCAGGTCGGAGTCCAGCTCGTCGCGCAGCGCACTGGGGGCCCGCGTCACCAGCGGCAGCTGAGCCGAGGCAGGCACCGAACGGGCGACCTCCGCCAGGGCGGCTTCGCGCTCGGGCAGCGCGGGCGGCTGCTCGGGCGCTTGCTGCGCCGGTGCGATCTCGAGCACCGCCTCCCCGTCGATCGTCGTCTCCGCCGCACCCTCGGGCTGCAGCTCGGCCGGCAGCTCCAACTCGATCGCCACCTGCACCTGCGGCTCCGTCACCATCGAGAGCTCGGCGGCAGAAGGGGCCTCCCTCAATGTCTGCTCGTGGCGGTCTTCGATCTGGGCACGCACCACGCTGAGCAGGTCCTGGACGGCGCCCGCTTCCAACGCGCCTTCTTCCGGATAGATGCCGGCTGCGAACTGATGCAGCATGCCGCGCATCCGCTCGACAGCCCGATCCAGCACGTCGAACTGCGATGGATCCAGCTCCGGCGCCAGTCCGTGCTCGCCGGCCAGTTCCTGCATCAGGTGCTCGAGCGGATCAGCGATCGCATTGACCGCCTGCAGCCCCACGGTGGCCGTGATGCCGGCGAGCGAGTGGGCGCGCCGCACCGAGGCCGCCGAAACCGCGCGGTGGGGCTCATAGCGCCATTCGCCGATGTCCTGCGTCAGCGCGCGGATCGCTTCGTCGGCCTCGTTCAGGAAGACCGAATACAGGCCGTGGCTGATTTCGATCTCGCCGATGCGCCGGGTCTGCTCCGAAGCCGGCAGCCCGGGCTCGATCTCGGCGAACCCGAATTCGGTCAGCTCGATCGGCAATACGGTTTGCGGCCCGTCCTGCTCCCACGACGACCCGTCCAGCCCGTCTTCGGGCAACCGCGGGGCCGTCTCCGCCGCCACTTCGCTGCCGGCGGGCGTCGACTCGAACTCGTCGTTCAGGGCTGACCGGGTCGGCAGCGTCGGCGACCCAGGGGTCTCCGCGCCGCCGTCATCTTTTGGGGGTCCAAGTCCTGTCGCCGCATCGGCGACGGCCTCGCCGGCCGCCCCGAACGAGCCCAGCTCGCGTACCGCGCGCGACATCCGGATCACCGGTTCGGCATCGATCGGCGTGTTCGGGTCGCTGGCCACCGCCCGCAGCCAGCCGCGCATCTGGTCGGATGCGCGCCGCGCCAGCTCGAGCAGCTCCTCGCTGGCGGGCCGCTCCTGGGCCAGCCACAGGTTGAAGCACTGCTCCACGGCCCAGGCGGCGTCGGCGAAACTTTTCAGGCCGACCATGCGCCCCGAGCCCTTCAGCGTGTGAAAGCCGCGGCGCACCGTGGTCATCAGGCCAAGGTCGTGCGCCTGCGCCCGCAGCAGCTCCAGATGCTCGACGATCGAGTCGAGCACCTCACTGCCTTCACCCACGAAAATCTCGTGCAGCTCGCGCGCTGCGGCCGTCTGGCTGACCGGCATCGGCGCAGTCGGCTCGGGCACGGCCGGCCGGCTCGGCGTCAGGCGCTCGACCAGCTCGAGCGCCGCCGTGCGTCCGCCGCCGTGCTGAATCGAAGCGAGCAGCCGCTGTGCGTCGCCCGTCAGCGTGCGCAACGGGCCGCTGTCGAGCAGGTCGGCATCGTGCGCCAGTTGCGCGAGCACCTCGCCGATCTGCTGCTGAAGCGCGCGCTCCTCGGGCGCCACCACGATCCGTTCGGCCAGCGCCTGCGCCCTTTCCAGCCGCTGCCGGGAGGCGGCCTCGACGTTGTCGGAGGCCGCTGCCGGCGGCACCCGGTCCTCGCGCGCGTAGGTCGGCGCGATCAGCTCGCCGGGATCGGCCGCCGAAGCGCCAGCCGCCGGGGACTGAGCCAGGTCGGCCGAGAACAGTCCGCTCGCGGGGTCGTAGCGGAACATGCCGCGCGGCCGCACGCCGTCCTGTGCCAACGTTTCGACGAAAAATCCGATAGCACCCAGGTTCTGCGCGATCCGCGAGAACTCGTCCTGCGTGGCCGGCGCCGATCCGTCGACGAAATGCCCGACCGACCGCTGCACGTTGCGCAGCGCGGCCACCGGCTCTTCGTGGCCGAGGATCGACATCACGCCGCACACCTGGTCCACCAAGGGGCTGACGCCGACCAATTCCTCGCGCAGGCTCGGATTGCGGAAAAAGCGGTCCAGCCGCTGCTCGATTTCGCGCAGCGTGGACTGCGTCTCGGCCACCACGGTGCCCATCGACAGCCGGTCCTGCGCGCGACGCGCCAGCTCCGATAACCAGGGTCCGGCCTCCGGCAGCTCGTGGCCCTGCACGGCTCCCTTGAGCCGCTCGATCATCTTGCGGGAGCGTTCGCCGAATTCCGGGTCCAGCTGAGGCAGCTCGTCGGCGCCGGTTTCCACGAACAGCAGCGCCGAGGCCACCTCGAGGGCCAGCCCTTCGCGTACGGCGGGAGCCAGCTGTGCAAAGCCGTCGGTGACCCGTCCGACCTGAGCCAGCACGTCGGCCAGCGGAGCAGCCTGCAGGCGTTGCGCCGCCGCCCGCGCGTTTTCGATTTCCTGCCGGTAGCGCGTGGGGTTGGGCGACGCGCTGGTCACCAGCTGTCCCCACAGTGTCTTGGACTGTGCCAGGGCCTCGCGCAGCGCGCTTTGGGCGTCCGGGTCCACCGCGGTCAGCGTGGCGCGCTCGAAGTCGGCCGGGATCAGCGCATCCAGTCCGTACAGACGCTTGATCTCGGCCACGCGCGCGACCTTCTCGTCGGCGCGTCCAACGTAATACAGCGCATCGACCATCAGCCGCTCGGCCACCACCTGGCCGCCCTCGACCAGGCGGCGCAGTTGAAGGTTCAGTCGCGCCAGCAGCCTCTTCAAATCCAGGTCGACGACGACCCGGTGCGAGTCGAGCGCGTCCAGCAGGCCCCGCACGACCCACCAGAAACTGCGTGCCAGCCCGCGCTGCGGCAGGTGTTCGAGTTCGCACAGCGCATCTCGCATCTGGCGCCGGGCGCGCGCGTCATCCACGTTGCGCAGGAATCCGAGCAGGCCCTCTTCGTACAGCACGCGGCGAATGCGCAGCTGATCGGTGGTGAACGGACGCGCGTCGATGTTGTGCAGCGCCGGCCGCCGCGTCAGGTCGGGGAAGACCAGATCGGCCGGGTGCACGCGCGAGGCCTTGTTCAGCACCAGGATCTCGCGGTAATACGGGTACAGGCGGATCGGCTGGTTCGGACGGCCCGACAACAGCGATTCCAGGTACGCCCGCACCGCCGACAGGGCCGACTCGATACTGCGTATCGCCGACGGCATGCATTCGTCCGGCTCGGCTTCCCAGCGGCTCAGCAGTTGCTCGACCGCCTCCGTCACCAGCGCCACGCCGCGCAGGTCCAGCAGCTGCAGTGCGCCGTTGCTCTGGTGAATCTGGTTGCGCGCATCGCGCAGGCTGTCCACATCCTGCTTGTTGCCCAGAAAAGCGCGCATTCCGGCCAGCGTGTGGCCGAACGCGGTGCGGATTTCGTCGATGACCCACGCGAGCGGCGCAACGTCCTGCGAGGCTCCCACCAGCTGGTTCGGATCGTGGATTTCCATCGTCATGCCACCCGGAAGCGGGCCACCGACGCTTTCAGCTCGCGCGCCAGCGTGGCCAGCTGGCCGATCGACTGGGCGGTCTGGCGTGTGCCCTGGGACGTCTGTTCCGTCACCGACAGAATGCGCTCGATCGATACGGCCACGCCGCCGGCCGAGGAAGCCTGTTCCGACGTGGTGTGCGCGATGCGCTCGATCAGCTCGGCGAGCTGGCGCGAGACGCGGCCGATGTCGGCCAGCGTGGTGCCGGCCGCATCGGACAGTTTGGTGCCCTCGACCACGCCCTGGGTGCTGCGTTCCATCGCGGTCACCGCGTCCTGCGTGTCGGTCTGAATCGTGCGGATCAGCGCCCCGATCTGCTTGGCCGCTTCGGCCGACCGATCGGCCAGGCGCTGCACTTCCTCGGCCACAACCGAGAATCCCCGGCCGGCCTCGCCGGCCGAGGCGGCCTGAATCGCGGCGTTCAGCGCCAGAACATTGGTCTGTTCCGTGATGTCGGTGATGAGCTCGACGATCTCGCCGATCTCCTGCGAGGATTCGCCCAGGCGCTTGATCCGCTTGGCCGTTTCCTGGATGTGCTCGCGGATCTCGTTCATGCCCGCGATCTGGTTGTAGGCGGCGCGCTGACCGCGTTCGGCCGCGTCCAGCGAGTTGCGCGCGACCTTGGCCGATTCTCCGGCGCTGTTGGACACTTCGTTGATCTGCTGCGCCATCTGCAGCACTTTCTCGCCGGTGCTGCGGATCTCGCGGCTTTGCGATTCGGACGAGGTCAGAAGGCGCGTGGCGATGTCGCGCGCCTGCGTGGAGGCGTTGTTGACCTGTTCGGCGGTGCTGTTGATCCGGCCCACCAGTCCGCGCAGCTCCTCGACGGTGTAGTTGACCGAGTCGGCAATCGCGCCCGTGATGTCCTCGGTCACCGTTGCCTGAACCGTCAGGTTGCCGTCGGCCACCTCCTGCAACTCGTTCATCAATCGCAAAATGGCGGCCTGGTTGCGCTCGTTGCGCCGCTTGCTCTGCTCCTCCAGGCGCTGCAGCTCCACCATGCGCTGGTCCGACTCGGTGGCGCGCCGGCGCGAATCCTCCAGCAGCACCTTGGCCACCCCCAGCGCGCACAGCAGCGCGGCCAGCCCGAACAGGCCCATCAGCCAGAAGTAGTTGCGGCCACGCTGCTCGGCGGACAGTTTGGCGATCACCTCGCCGATCGATTGTCTCATCGCCTCGATGCCGTTCGCGATGGCACGCGCGGCGTCCTTGGCCTGCAGGATCACCTTCGCATTGGCCAGCGCTTCGCCGGCCTGCGCCAGCACGTCCCGGTGCAGTTTCAGCAGTTCGGCCAGGTTCCTGCGCGATTCGCCGTCGGACGCGGCCCCCAGCCGCAGCGCCTCGCTGCCGGTAAACAGCCCTGCCGCGAGGTCGCGAAAGAGCGCGATATCGTGCCCCAGCGCCAGGGCCGCGTCGGCGCCGCTGGACGGTCCCGCCACCATCGAATTGGCGCTGCGCCCGATCGCCTGGGTGAGCGCCAGCAACTGGCCGGCCGCGGCCGCCTCGCGCGCCGTTCCGCCCCGCTGCACCATCGTGTTGAGGACTCCTTCGGCCAGCTCCTGCATCCGGGGCGTGGCCTCGTTGATACGGACCACCAGCTCACCGAAGGCCGACAGGCTCTTGCGCTGCGCGATCATCAGCGAGGCGGCGAGCTGGGCCGGCCTCCATCGCTCCTGCAGTTGCTGCAGCAGCGGCTGAACGTCCTGCCCGGCCGCGGCCACGCCGCTGGCGGAGTCACCGGAGACGAGCGCCATCAGGTCCTGTTCGATCAGGTCGCGGCTTTCGACCAGGTCCTTGAAGGCTTCGTTGGATCCTTGCAGGCTGGCCGGCGCGACCCGGGCGAGGCGTTGCGACTGCGCCTGGATATCGAAGGCACGCGCGATCTGCGCGTCGGCCCGCGCCGACTGGCCCGCGTCCCAGTAGATCACGGCCACCGTGAGCGCGACGAACGCGGCCATCAGAACCCCGAGCAGCCGGATCTGCTGCTGCACCGGACGGCCGCCGATGAGCGGCAGCGGCCGGCGCAGCCAGCTCTGCAGCCCCTCGGGATCGCCCAGCGGCTGCACCACCGTCGGCGGGATCGGCGCCCGCTCGACCCTGCGCGAGGGGGCAGGAGGGCGCACGGGCGCGACCCGGACCGACTCGGCTTCCAGGAACGCTGAATCGGCCGAAATCGTCCCTGCTGCTCGCGCGGACACGCCCTTGGCGGCCGGCGTCAATGGAGGGTCCAGTGCCATATCGTCTCCCGCGGTGTTGCTGCGCGGTCTCGCATTCGAATGGGTCCGATCCTATCGCCAAGCCGGCCGACTGAGTCCGCGTTCGGCAGATGGTTCAGGTTCCGATCGCCGAGAACTGCTCGGCCGCCACCAGGCGGCGCAAGTCCAGCTCGATCAGCGTCGTTCCGTCCGTTTCGCGAAAACGCTCTCGCTCCCACGGCCGCAGCGGGTCGGACAATTGCCCCAGCGGTTGAAGATCTTTCAGGTTGCGCAAACCGAAAGCCCGCGTGACGAGGATCGCCGCATTCACCTTCAGCACGTCGCCCAGCACCACCAGTTGCAGCGATTCCTCCGGCGCCATCGGCGGCCGGCCCGACATCAGCATCAAGTCGACCACGCCCACCAGCCTGCCGCGCACGTTGGCGAGGCCCCGGAACCAGGGCTTGGTCCATGGCACCGGCGCGATCTCGGGAACCGCCACGATCTCCCCGGTCGTGCTCATGTCGAGCAGGTAGCCGGTTTCGGCCAGTCGGACCGCCAGCCGGGCCGGCTCGGCCGCTTTGCTCGGAAGGGAGCGCAAGCGCTGCGCCAGCTGGGTCGAGAAGTCCCGCAGGCGCCCGGACTTCGGACCCTGATCCAGCTCGAGGGATTCGTCGTCGATCTGCATCATCCGAGCGCCGCGATCTTTTCGAGCAGATCCTCGACTTTGACGGGCTTGATCACGTAGTCGCGGGCGCCCTGGCGCAAGCCCCAGATGCGATCGGTCTGCTGTGACTTGCTGGTGCACATGATGATCGGGATCGACTCGGTGGCCGGATCCTTGGACAGACGGCGCGTGAGCTGGAAGCCGTTCATGCCGGGCATCACCACGTCCATCAGGATCAGGTCGGGCATGGAGGACTTCAGCTTCAGCAGCGCGTCGTCGGCGTTTTCGGCCGTGGTCACGGTGAAGCCGTGCTTCAGCAGCAGCTCGTTCAGGAAGTAGCGCTCGGTGGGCGAGTCGTCAACGATGAGGATCGATTTGATCGGCATGGGGGCACCTGCGCTGTCTGCGTCCGTGGTCCCGATGGTCCGCGTCAATTCATCGAGTACTGGCGAACCGCGGTGAGCAGACTGTCCTTCGTAAACGGTTTCGTCAGATATTCGCTCGATCCGACCATGCGGCCACGCGCGCGGTCGAACAATCCGTCCTTGGACGACAGCATCACGACCGGCGTGCGGTTAAAGCGCGGGCTGCGCTTGATCAGCGCGCAGGTCTGGTAGCCATCCAGTCGCGGCATCAGGATGTCGCAGAAGATGATGCTAGGCTCGTGGTCATTGATCTTCGCCAGCGCCTCGAAGCCGTCCTGTGCCAGGATCACCTGACAGCCGGCCTGCACCAGAAAAATCTCTGCGCTGCGCCGAATCGTGTTCGAGTCATCGATCACCATTACCTTGCGGCCGCGGATCTCGTTGAAGTCTTCAGCCATCCTAGTAATCGCAAACTAACCCAGTCGGGTGTCAGCTCCGAAAGGGATCGAGGTCATACCTCGACCATCTCGAAGTCCTCCTTTCGAGCACCGCATTCGGGGCAGACCCAGTTCGGGGGAATTTCCTCCCACCGAGTCCCTGGAGCGATCCCGTCTTCCGGTGCGCCGCTTGCCTCATCGTAGATCCACCCACAAATTAGACACATGAAAGTGCGGGTGCCGACGGTCGTGGTCATGGTTCTGGATCTTGGGGCAAGTTCGCTAACATACCGACCACACCATCATAGCTTGTACGTCCAAAAGAAGGCCCTTTACCTGCCGAATCAAGGTTTTCCGGACGACCCGTTTTCTGGTGACTCGAAACGACCAACTGTTCGAACGCGCCCAGCGCACCATTCCGGGCGGCGTGAATTCACCGGTACGGGCCTTCAAGGCCGTGGGCGGCACGCCCCCCTTCATCGCCCGGGCCCAGGGTGCTCTGCTGTGGGACGCGGACGGGCGTCGTTACATTGACCTGGTGGGCTCCTGGGGACCGATGATCCTGGGGCACGCCCACCCGGCCGTGGTCAAGGCGGTCCAGGCGGCTGCCTCCAACGGCCTGTCGTTCGGCGCTCCGACCGAGGCCGAGATCGACCTGGCCGAGCGGATCGTGCGGCTGGTGCCGTCCATCGAGCAGGTGCGTCTGGTCTCGTCGGGCACGGAGGCCGCGATGAGCGCCATCCGCCTGGCGCGCGGCGCGACCGGGCGGGACCGGGTCATCAAATTCGAGGGTTGCTACCACGGGCACGCCGACGGTTTGCTGGTCAAGGCCGGCTCGGGCGCGCTGACTTTCGGCCATCCCAGTTCGGCCGGCGTGCCGGCCGACGTCACGCGCCAGACCATGGTGCTCGACTACAACGACTGCCAGCAGCTGCAGGATGCGTTCGATCAGCATGGCCTGCAGATCGCCGGGGTGATTGTCGAGCCGGTGGCCGGCAACATGAACCTGGTGCGCGCCAGCGCCGAGTTCCTGGCCACCTTGCGCGAACTGTGCACGCGCCATGGCGCGCTGCTGATCTTCGACGAGGTGATGTCGGGCTTCCGGGTCGCCTTGGGCGGCGCGCAGGAGCTGACTGGGGTCAGAGCTGACATCACGGTGCTGGGCAAGGTGATTGGCGGAGGCATGCCGCTGGCCGCCTTTGGGGCGCGGCGCGAACTGATGCGGCACATCGCGCCGCTGGGCCCGGTTTACCAGGCCGGAACCCTGTCGGGAAACCCGGTGGCGGTCGCCTGCGGCCTGGCGACGCTGGAGCGGGTCGAGCAGCCGGGCTTTTACCCGACGCTGGCCGGCCGCACGCGCCGGCTGGTCGATGGCCTGGCGCAGGCGGCGCGCGATCGTGGCGTTGCATTCAGCGCCGACGCAGTCGGCTCGATGTTCGGGATCTACTTCTGCGGCAAGGTCCCGACCAGCTATCGCGACGTGATGCAGTGCGACCGCGAGCGCTTCAACCGCTTCTTTCACGCCATGCTGCAGCGCGGCATCTACCTGGCTCCATCCGCCTTTGAGGCCGGCTTCCTTTCGATCGAGCACGACGAAACGCTGATCGCTCAGGTGCTCTCGGCTGCCGGCGAGGCGTTCGATGCGGTGGCCTGAGCGGCCCGGCGCGGCCCGCGGCCGCCCGGCAAAGGCGGTGCTCTGGGGGGCGCTTCTGGCCTTGAATGCGCCGGCGCCTGCGCTGGACCTGGCGCCGCACCCAGTGTCCGCCAGCCTGTGGGCCGAGCGCGATGGCATCGCGCCCGGGCAGACCTTCACGCTGGGCCTGCACCTGGCACACGCTGCGGGCTGGCACAGCTATTGGGTCGTGCCGGGCGACGCCGGCTTGCCCACGCGCTTGACCTGGCGCCTGCCGGCCGGCATCCGCGCCGGCGCGATCCAGTGGCCGGCGCCGCGCCGCCTGCCGATCGGCCCACTGGTCGACTACGGCTACGAGGGCGATGCGCTGCTGCTGACCGATCTGCAGGCGGCGGCGGACCTGCCGCCGGGGAGCGAAGTGCGGATCGAAGCGCATGCGCAGTGGCTGATGTGCCGCGACGTGTGCGTGCCGGCCTCCGGTGACCTGTCGCTGACGCTGCCGGTGCGGCCGCCGCAGGCCTCGCAGGCAACCGCCCAGGCGCCGGCCTTCGAGCTGGGGCGCCGGCGCATCCCGCACCCGTTGAAACTGGCCGCTGCCCGGGCGACGCGCTCCGGCGCCAGCGTCACCCTCGCGTTCGCGGCGCCGGCTTCGGGCCTGCCGCACCGGCTCGAATTCTTCCCGTTGGAGCCCGGCCGCATCGAGCCGTCGGCGCCACAGACGCTGCAGGCGGTCGGAACCACGGTGCGGCTGCAGCTGACGGCAGCACAGCCGATCGGCGCGGACTTCCAGCGGCTGCGGGGCGTGCTGGTGGCCAACGGCGGCTCCGACGAGCCGGGCGGATGGATCGGCACGATCGAGGTGCCTCTGACCCAGTGAGCGGCCCTCACCCCCTCCCCTCTCCCGCTACGCGGGCGAGGGGCGATACGGTGTGCCTGTGCGAATACCTACGCGTT
>DATKFG010000089.1:0-5090 GCA_035511515.1 Burkholderiaceae bacterium
CCTTGATGAGCGTCTCGCCGATCCCGGCGAGAACGACTTCATAGCTCAGGAGCTTTGCCTGCTGATCGTCGATTAGCAGGATGTTCACTTTGTCAGGCTCGTTCTCAGGCGCGACACTGGATTCCATGCGTCCCTCCTGCATTGCAGCAACGCAGCAACGCAGCACGGATAAAATCTTGCCAAGAGACAACTCAAAAAGAGAATGTCGCCAAGCAAAGACAGCGGCGGCCCGGTCAACTATTCCGCGTGAGCGCGGCCTCGAGCGCGCCAGGCGCTGCCGCTTAGTTCAGGGTTGCGCCGGCGGCGACGCAGTAACGACCGGCCGTTCCTGCCAGCCGCCGCCCAGAGCCGCGTAAAGATGGACCATCGCGCTCAGGTTGTTCGCGTAGGCCTGAGCAAGCGTGAGCTCGGCCGTGAACAGTGCGCGATCCGCTTGAATCACATCGAAGTACGAGGCGTAGCCGATCTTGTATCTCGCGAGGGCTATCGCGCGCGCCCGCCTCAGGGCATCGACCTGATTCGCTTGTTCGCGGTCCTGCTCCCCGAATTTCTGGTAATCGATGAGTGCATCGGCCACATCCTGGAAGGCGGCCTGCACCGTCTTCTGGTATTGATACAGCGCCTCGCGCTTGCGCGCATCGGCGACCTCGACCTGATATAGATTCGACTGCACGCTGAGAAGCGGCTGGATCAGGCCGACGCCGACGCTCCATTCGGCGGCCGGCGCCGTGAACAGATGGCTAAAGGGCACCGACAGCGAGCCGTCGCTGCCGGTCAGCGAAATGTTCGGAAACAGCGCGGCCTTGGCCACGCCGATTTCGGCATTGGCCGCCGCCAGCGCCTGCTCGGCCTGCGCCACGTCAGGCCGCCGCTCAAGCAGTTGCGCCGGCAGACCGGGCGGTGGCCGCGGCGGCGCTTCCGGAACGGCCTCGCCGTAGCGCGCTCGGCTGACCAGACCCGGATTGTTACCCAACAGCACGCTGATCTGATCCTCGGTCTCGGCGATCTGGCGCTCGATTTCGGGCACAGTCGCGCGGGCGGCGGCGAGATCCGCCTCGGCGGTGGCCTCATCGAGTCCGGTCGCGTAGCCACGCTCGTGCTGGGCATGCGTAAGCTCCACGAATTTCTCGCGCGACACCACCGTACGCTGTGTGATCACGAGTTGACTATCGAGCGAAATGAGCTCGAAGTAGGCGTTGGCCAGCGTCGCCACCAGGGTCACGCTGACGGCGCGCCGGGCATACTGCGATGCGAGCAGATTGGCCCGCGCCGCTTCGTTCATGCGTCGCAGTTGTCCCCAGAGGTCGAGCTGGTAGGACGCCAAGATCTGCACCTGGTCCTCGTTGTTGATCCGCGGCGCGCCGGGCACCAGCGCGTAGCTGGAGGTCTTGGTGCGGGCGGCGCCCGCATCGACCGATACCTGCGGCAGGTAGTTGAGCCGAGTAGACCCGAGCTGCGCCCGCGCCTCGTCGATTCGCGCCACGGCGATCTTCACGTCGTAGTTGTTCTTGAGCGCCGTCGTGAGCAGCGCTTGCAGGTCTGTATCCGGATAGACCTCCCACCAGCCGCTGTCACCGACGGAGGCGGCGTCACCGGCCGCACCCGTCGCGGCCGGCGCAACGTCGCGGTATTGCGGCGGCACGTCGAGCGCCGGCCGATGATAGTCCGGCCCGACGGCACAGCCGGCGAGCAGCAGCACGGCCGCGGCGCTGCACAGCCGCTTGCTCATGCCGAGGGCTCCGCGCCGGCTGCCGGCGCGGGCGTCGCGCCGGCGTGCGGCTTGGAGAAGCGGTCGACGAGGCCCTGCAAAACCACGTAGAACACCGGAACGATGAAGATGCCGATCATGGTCGCAGCAGTCATGCCGAATACCACCGTGGTGCCGAGCACCTGGCGCGATGTGGCGCCGGCGCCGGTCGCGATCGCGAGCGGCAGCGCGCCCAAGATGAACGCGAACGACGTCATGAGGATCGGCCGCAGCCGCAGCCGCGACCCCTCGATCGCCGCCTCAATCAGCGGCATGCCGCGCTGGTGCGAGAGACGCGCGAACTCCACGATGAGGATTGCGTTCTTGGCGGCGAGGCCAATCAGCATCACGAGGCCAACCTGCGCGTAGATGTCGTTTGCCATGCTGCGCATCGACAGGCCGAGGAAGGCGCCGAACACGGCGAAGGGGATGCACAGAATGACGGCAAATGGCACGATCCAGCTCTCGTACTGGGCAGCGAGCACCAGAAACACGAACACGAGCGCCATGGCAAACACATACGGTGCTTGACTGCCCGCGCGCTTTTGCTGGAACACCGAGCCTGTCCAGAAGTAGGTGAGATTGCCGGGCAGTGCCTTGGCCAGCGATTCCATGGCGTTGATCGCATCGCCCTGGCTGTATCCGGGGGCGGGCGCGCCGTTGATGGTCACGGCGCGGAACACGTTGTAACGCTCGATGTAAGCCGGGCCACGGGTTGGCTTGATGGTCACCAGCGACGATAGCGGCACCATGTCACCCGCCTGTGTGCGCACGTACAGAGTACTGACCGCGTCGGGCAGCGTCCGTGCCGAGGCCTCTGCCTCGGCGGTTACGCGGAACGTGCGCCCGAATAGATTGAAGTCGTTGATGTAGTTGCCGCCGAGGTAGGTCTGCAGTGCGCCGAAGATGTCGGAGATCGGTATGCCGAGCTCCCGGGCCCGGTCACGATCGACGACGTATTCGATCTCCGGGACCCGGTTGTTGAACTGGGTCGAGACGCGTGCGAGTTCCTTGCGCTTGTTGGCCTGCGCAAGGAAATCGTCGATCTCGGCGGTGAAGTTTTCGAGACTGCCGCCCGAGGTGTCGGCGAGCATGAACTCGAAACCGCCCGCCTGGCCGATGCCGGGAATGGCCGCCGGCGCCACGATCACGACATTGGCCTCCTTGAGCGGTCCGAGCAGCTTGTACAGCCGCTCCATCAGCCCCTGGACCGAACTTTTCTGACCGGGGCGCTGCGACCAGGGCTTCAGCGGAATGAATCCCGACCCCGTATAAGGCGTGTTCACCTGGGCGAGCAGGTTGAGACCGGTGATGGCCAGCATGCTCTCCACTTCCGGTTGTTTCTGGACGATGGCGCGGATCTGCTCGAGCACTTTCTCGGTACGTTGCAGCGACGCGCCGGCCGGCAGCTGCGCCACCATCAGCATGTAACCCTGGTCGTCCTCGGGCAGAAACCCGCTGGGCCGTTGCCACACCAGGTACGCGAGCGCGATGACGATCGCGCCGAACACACCGAGCGCCACGCCTGCGCGGCGGATGGCATGCCGCACGGTGCCCGTGTACCGCTTGGTGGCCTTGTCAAAAAGACGGTTGAAAGCGGCGAACCCGCGGCCGAGCAGCCCGGTGGATCCGGTCTCGGAGCGCGGTTTCAGCAGCAGCGCGCACAGCGCCGGCGTGAAGGTGAGCGCGATGAACGCCGAGATCAGAACCGACACCGACAGCGTCAGCGCGAACTGTTTGTAGAACTGGCCTGTCAGCCCGCCAAGAAAAGCCACCGGCACGAACACCGCCGTGAGCACCAGCGCGATCGCGATGACCGGACTCGACACGTCCGCCATAGCCGCCCGAGTGGCCGCCAGGGGATCGAGACCCTTCTCCTCCATCTTCTCCGTCACCGCCTCGACGACCACGATCGCGTCGTCGACCACCAGACCGATGGCGAGAACCAGCGCAAACAGAGTCAAAGTGTTGATCGAGAAGCCGAGGGCGACGAACACCGTGAAGGTACCGAGCAGCGACACCGGCACCGCGAGCATGGGGATCAAGGTCGCCCGCCAGCTTTCCAGGAACAGAAATACGACCAGGAGCACCAGCGCCGTGGCGATGAACAGCGTGATCTCGACTTCTCTGATCGATTCTCGAACGAACTCCGACGTGTCGAGCGGAATCGAGTAGCGAATGCCCCTCGGGAAGTGCTGTGCCAGATCTTCGAGCGTCGCGCGTACCTTCTTGCTCACCTCCAGGGCGTTGGCGTCAGGCAGCTGATATACGCCGAGCAGCGCCACCGGCTTGCCGTTCAGCCGACTCGAGCGCGTGTAGTCGGTGGCAGCCAGTTCGATGCGGGCGACATCCCGCAGCCGGACGATTGAGCCGTTCGGGCCGGCCTTCAGGACCACATTCTCGAATTCTTGCACGCTGCGCAAGCGCCCGTGCACGGTGACCGTGTAGGTCATCTGCTGTCCGGGCGGCGCAGGCTCGGCGCCGACGATGCCGGCCGGCGCAACCACGTTCTGTTCGTTGATGGCGCTGCTGATGTCGGCGGTGGTAACGCCCAGGCGCGACATCTTGCCCGGGTCGAGCCAGATGCGCATGCCGTAGTCGCGCGCGCCGAACTGCAACACCTGACCCACCCCCTGAACGCGCGCGAGCGAGTCGAATACCTGCAGGGTCGCGAAGTTGCTGAGGAATAGGTAGTCGTAGCGCGGGTCCGACGCCTCGATGGCGACGAAGATCAACGGCTGCGGCTGGCGCTTGGTGATCGACACGCCCTGGCGCAACACGTCCGGGGGCAGTTGCCGCTGCGCAATGGCGACCTGATTCTGCACATCGACGGCGGCGATGTCCTGGGCGGTGCCGACTTCGAATGTGACATTGAGGGTGTAGGACCCGTCGTTGGAACTGCGCGAGTCCATGTAAATCATGTTGGGGACACCGTTCACCTGCGTCTCGATCGGCGCCGCCACCGACTGCTCGATGGTCGAGGCATCCGCACCCGGGAAGGTCGCCGATACCACCACCGAGGGCGGAGTGATCTGTGGGAACCGCGCCACCGGCAGCAGCAGGAAGGCGATCAGGCCCGCCAGTGTGATGACGATCGCGAGCACCGTCGCGAATATCGGACGGTCGATGAAGAAATTGCTCACGAAGCGCGCGGCGCCGCGGCGGGCGCAGCGGGCGGCTGGATCCGCACGGGCGTGCCGGTCTTGAGCTTCTGCGTGCCGTCAACGACCACGACATCGCCGGGCGCGAGGCCTTCCTCGACCACCCAATCGCTGCCTTGCTGCTGGCCCATTTTGACGTCGCGCTGCTGTGCGGTTCCGGCGCTGTCGACGATCCAGACGTA
>DATKFG010000090.1:0-12932 GCA_035511515.1 Burkholderiaceae bacterium
CAGTCCCTTGTGATCGGTCTCGGTGTAGGCCGACAGCTTGAAGCGAACGCCGTACGGAGTGAGCTGAGGACCGAACCCGCCCACGTGGCACTTGACACACGCATAGCCGGTCTGGCGCGCATAACTCGGCAGCGCGGATGCCTGACCCGCAAAAAGAAGCATTGTGCACAGCAACAGGAAACGTCCTACTGCATGGAATCCCACGCAAGCGCGGACTTCCTGATCCCTGACATGTGGAATACCGTGCACCACACTCCTCCCTTTAAACATAGCGTTCATATGGTATTAAGTTGAAATTCGTGGGTATATCAAGCGGTCCCCAGTTTCTTTGGTCGTTTTCCTAGAAAAACACAAATAATCAATGAATTACATGCGTTTTTCCGGATCTGGGGTCTTTGTGAATGCATCGTAGGTCATCCGAATAAGTGATGTCAATGGGTGACGGTGTACCGTTCGTCGGTTTACTTACGTTCCCTTAAAAGTTTGTATTGCAACGCACCAAAAACGAGCAAAATTCGGCCGCTCCGGGTCGCTGCGACGACGACGGATCAGGCGAGCGCGAAACCAATCAGGACGTCTTCTCTCTGCACCGTGCGACCACGAGAGGCGCGGTTCAAGGCTGCGCCCCTCTGCCGATCGCGATGCACGCCGCTTGCGCGGCACCCACCAATCGCTGCTGAATCGGCTTCAACCCATACAACCGGTTAATGCCGGTTCAACAGAAAGGTTCAATCGCGGGCGAAGATCGTTTGGCCGTTTAGGGTGTTTCCCGCGCGAAAGGTAGGACGCCGACCCGTACCGTCGGCCGACCATTGCGACCCGCCCTTCGCTATGGTTACGGTTACGCGGGACTGCGGCGCCCGGTGCGATCGACCGACGCGCGAGATTTTCGAGGGCGAGGCAGATGCGGGTGGCCGCTCGCTTCGAGTCGCTGTAATGCGCGCTCGCGGCCAAGCCGCAAGACGCGCGCTGCGCTAGACATCATGGTCGCCCCGTAGCTCGGGGCGGCCACTCTCCTTTGACGTAGGAATCTGCGCAGCAGAGCGCGGGGCGGGGCGCGATGCTCTCCCTCTGCCGCTTGCGGGAGAGGTTGGGGTGAGGATGGCGGAAGAGGGGGAAACCTTCTGCCGCGCGGACTCCTCAGCGCGGTTCAGTGGCCGGTGCGGGCGCGGGTGCCGGTGCGAAAAACTCGTTCCGGATCTCGAAGGTGTACAGCCCGTCGAGTGCGCCGATGCTGATCAGAGTCAGCAGCAACAGCGGCGGGACCAGAACCGCATAAACCAGCGCCAGCCGCTCCCAGACCAGATGCATCAGCACGGCGACGATCAGCCCCGCCTGCAACAGCATCAGCACGACCAGCAGGAACCACCTCACGGGCCCCTGGACGTTGAAGTAACCGACCGAATAAGAGGCCGCTGCCAGTACAAACAGCAATCCCCAGACCTTGACATAGGTACCGATCGAAGGCTGCGCGTGTTCTTGTGCCATGGTTTTTCTTACCAAAGGTAGAAGACTGCGAAGATGAACACCCACACCAGGTCGACGAAGTGCCAGTACAGGCTGAGGATCTCGACGATCTCGTAGCCGCCCTTGCGGCCGGTCATGAAGCCCGGCCGCCTGTTGTCCAGGTCGCCGCGCAGCACCTTGATGGCTGTGATGATCAAGAAGATCACGCCGATCGTTACGTGCGTTCCGTGAAATCCGGTGATCATGAAGAAGGTGGCGCCGAACTGCGGAGCGCCCATCGGGTTGCCCCACGGCCTGACGCCTTCGTGGATCAGCTTCGTCCACTCGATCGCCTGCATTCCGACGAACGAGGCGCCCAGCACGGCCGTGATCAGCAGCATCAGGAAGGCCTTCTGACGATTCTTCTGGTATCCGTAGCTGACGGCCAGCGACATCGTCCCGCAGCTGGTGGTCAGGATGAACGTCATCACGGCCACCAGCAGCAGCGGAATCTCTTTGCCGGCGACCGTCAGCGCGAACACCTCGGTCGCGTGCGGCCAGGGCGACTGCGTCGCGATCCGCACCGTCATATAGGCGATCAGGAACGAGCCGAACACGAAAACGTCGCCCAGCAGGAACACCCACATCATCACCTTGTTCCAGGGCACGTTCTTGAACGCCCGCTGGTCGGAGGAAATGTCGGCGATCACGCTCTGCAAGCCGCTGGGCGCGGAGACGGTTGCGGCACTGCTCGTCGGCGCGGGCTGCGTCATGTTGTCGGGTCTCCCTTCTTGCCTGCGGAACTCAGAACGACAGGCGGCCGCGGCACAGCTCGCTGACCGCCGGAACCAGAAGCGCCAGCAGCACCAGCCAGACCACCAGCAGATAGTGCCAGTACACCGTGCACAGCTCCACGCTCAGGCGGACGCGGGCCGCGTCGGCTCCGCGCCACACCCTGGCCGTGGTCCTGCCCCAGACCCACAGGCCGCCCAGCACGTGCACGCCGTGCAGCGCGGTGAAAAGGTAAAAGAACGAATTGGCCGGACCCACCGTCGCGCCGCCGCCCCCGTTTGCCGTCGCGAAGTAGCCCGAGGCGTTCAGTTGCAGCCACGCCCAGATCTGTCCCGCCAGGAAGGCAAAGCTGCAAATCCCGGCGGCGATCAATCCGACCCGTACGCGATCCATCTGCGCACGCCGCGCGGCCGCGCGCGCCGACTGCATGGCGAGGTCGCTCACGATCAGCATGCCGGTATTCAGCCACAGCACGCTCGGAAAGACCAGCGTTCTCCAGTCCGCCGCCATCATCCGCATGAAGTAGGCGCAGATCGTCAGCACGAACAGCGACGTGGCCACCGCCAGAAACACTCCGAGGCCCACCGTCGCCGGCGGCAAGGAGAACGAGGCCCCGCTCGACGCGTTGTCCAGCGGTTGCTCCTCGAGCCAGGGCCGCACGTTCACCGTCTGGCGCAGCAGCCAGATCATGGCGACCGCCATGATCAAGACCACTACCACCAGCGGGGTCATCATCGCGCGCCCTGCGCGCCGCCCGCGGCCCGGGCGGCCGGGGGCTGGTTCTGCGGAATGAAATCCTGCGCGGCCCCGGGAACGCTGTAGTCATAGGCCCAGCGGTACACGGCCGGCAGGGCTTGGCCGAAGTTGCCGTGTTGAGGCGGTGTTTCGGCCGTCTGCCACTCCAGCGTGGTGGCTTGCCACGGGTTGCTTCCGGCCGGCTTGCCCTTGAAATAGCTCCAGATCAGGTTGTAGATGAACAGCAGCTGGGTCGTGCCGACGATCAGGGCCGCAACGGTGATGAACTCGTTCAAGGTCTGGGCCGACGGCGGCACGAAAGGCGCCGTGTCGACGGCGTAGTAGCGCCGCGGCACGCCCAGGAAGCCCAGGTAATGCATCGGATAGAAAATGCAATAGGCGCCGATGAACGTGATCCAGAAGTGGATCCTGCCCATTGTTTCGTCGAGCATCCGGCCCGTGATCTTCGGATACCAGTGGTAGATCGCGCCGAAAAAGACCAGCACCGGGGAGACCGCCATCACCATGTGGAAGTGCGCGACCACAAACAGCGTGTGAGCCAGCGGCACGTCGATCGGCACGTTGCCCAGGAACAGTCCCGACAGGCCGCCGTTGACGAACGTGAAGACGAAGGCGATCGCGAACAGCATCGGGACCGTGAAGTGGATGTTGCCGCGCCACAGCGTCAGCACCCAGTTGTAGACCTTCAGCGCGGTGGGGATCGCGATGATCAACGTGGTGGTGGCGAAGAAGAAGCCGAAGTACATGTTCATCCCGCTGACGAACATGTGGTGCGCCCACACCCCGAAACTGAGGCCGCCGATGATCAGGATGGCCCACACCATCATCCGGTAACCGAATATGTTCTTGCGCGCGTGCGTGCTGATCAGGTCCGAGGCGATGCCAAAGGCGGGCAGCGCCACGATGTAGACCTCGGGGTGGCCGAAATACCAGAACAGATGTTGAAACAGGATCGGGGTGCCACCGCTGAACTCCAGGTGCTGCCCCCGTAACACGATCTCCGGCATGAAGAAGCTGGTGCCCAGCGTCTGGTCCAGCAGCATCATCACCGCGGATACGAACAGGGCCGGAAATGCGAGCAGCGCCATGATGGTTGCCGTGAAGATGCCCCACACGGTCAGCGGCAGCCGCATCAGCGTCATGCCCCGCGTGCGCGCCTGCAGCACGGTCACCACATAATTCAGTCCGCCCATTGTGAAGCCGACGATGAAGACCGCCAGCGAGACGAGCGTCAAGACGATTCCCAGACCCGCCCCCGGGGTGCCCGGCAGAATGGCCTGCGGCGGATACAGCGTCCAGCCCGATCCCGTCGCGCCACCGGGAACGAAGAAACTCGCCACCAGGATCAGCACGGCCAGCAGATACAGCCAGTAGCTCACCATGTTCATGATCGGGAAGACCATGTCGCGGGCGCCGATCATCAGCGGGATCAGGTAGTTGCCGAACCCGCCCAGGAACAGCGCCGTCAGCAGGTAGACCACCATGATCAGTCCGTGCATCGTGACGTACTGAAGGTAATTGCTCGGCGTGATGAAGGAAAACACGCTCGGGAAGCCGAGTTGCAACCGCATCAGTTCCGACAACGCCAGGCCCACCAGGCCGATGGCCAGCGCGGTGGTCCCATATTGGATCCCGATCCACTTGGCGTCCTGGCTGAAGACGTATTTGCCGATGAACGTATGCGCGTGGTGAAGCTCGACCTCCTCGACTTCGGCCGGCGGGACGTAACCCGATTCGTCGTGCGTAACGGAAACCATAAGTTCCTCTCTGCGATTCTTTACTCGAACCTCAGGTTCGAAAGCATTGTCTTGTCACCGGAGCGAATTGACGTATGCGGCCAGGTCGGCGGTCTCATGTTCGCCCGTCAATATCGCGGCCATCGAGGACATCTGGATTCCGTACACGTCGTCCGGATGACGGCCCCGGATGCCCTGCCTGAAGTTGTCCAGTTGAGTGACCAGGTACCAGTCGCTCATGCCCGCAAGCCGCGGAGCGTTGGTGGACGATATGCCGCGCCCCTCGTCGCCATGGCAGATCGAGCAGTTGGCGTACAGCGATCGGCCCTGTGCGAGGTTCGCTGTCACGGTGGCCGCGGCAGGCTGGTCCGGCAGCGTTTTGATGTAGGCGACCACGTTGCGGATGGCGGTATCGTCGGGGAGCGTCGCGGCCATCGGCGCCATGGTTTGGCCGAAGACATCCTTGTTGTCTTTGCCGCGCACGCCGCTCTTGAAATTTTTCAGCTGGCGAATCAGGTACCACTCGGCCTGGCCGCTCAATTTCGGCGCGTGCAGTGCCGGATTGCCTTCGGCCCGCTGGCCGTGACAGGCGCTGCAGACCGCGAACAAGGCGGCGCCTGCCGCCGCGTCGCCCGCCGCCTGGGTCGAGGCCTGCGCGAACGTCGGCTGGCTGTTCAGCCAGGATTGGAAGGCGGCATCGTCCTCGACCACGATCTTGCCGTGCATCGTGAAGTGCCCGACGCCGCACAGTTCCTGACAGTTCACGTCGAACGCGCCGACCAGCGTCGGGGTGAACCAGTAGTGCGTGACTAGCCCGGGCACCAGGTTCATCTTGACCCGGAACTGCGGCACCGTGAAGTCGTGCAGCACATCGATCGAGCGCAGCATGACCTGGCGCGGAACGCCGATCGGCAGATGCAACTCCGGGCTCGTGACCAGGATATCGTCCTGTCCCTTCGGATCGTTCGGATCGATGCCGAACGGATTCGAATCGCTGACGAAGCGGGCCTCGGTGGCCCCCAGGACGCCGTCTTTGCCCGGGAAGCGGTACATCCAGTTCCATTGGCGACCCAGCGCCTCGACCACTTGAGCGTCTTTCGGGACATTGACGATTTTCGCCCAGGCAAACAGGCCGGGAGCCAGTAAGCCGGCCACCCCGATCGCCGTCAGCGTCGACAGCCAGATCTCGAGCTTCTTGCTCTCCGGCTCATAAGCCGCCTGCGATCCCTGGCGATTGCGAAAGCGCATCACGCAATACGCCATGAACAGATTGACGATAACGAAGACGACGCCCGTAACGGCGATCGTCGTGGTGGTGAGGTGGTCGATCATGACCCAGTTGGACGCGATCGGTGTAAAGGTCCATGGGCTCAGGAAATGGAACAGCAGCGACCCGAGCACCAGGATCACCAGGACGATGGCGACGATCATGATTGCGACCCCAGCGCGTTGGACGGGATTCGGATTGCACCAGACATCACCGGTCGATCTCCCTCGTTGGGTAATGGCTCTTTTTTGGGCCGCGAGACTCTACTCACACCTTCAGGCTTGCGTCAAGAATTGCGATGCCGAGCAGCACCGCAAGGTAAACGAGCGATGCGTGAAAATTGGCAATCGCCGTAGCCGGGTTCGGCGCTCGGGCGAGTTGCACGCTCTTCACCAGCAGATAAGCGCCGGCGCCGATCGCCGTTACCAGGTACAGGCGCCCCATGCCGAACAGGGCGGGAGCCAGCGAGGCGGCCACCAGCAGCGCGGAGCCGGCCAGCACGGCGCGCGCTGCGCGCGCATCGCCGACGACGACCGGCAGCATCGGCACCTTGGCGGCGGCGTAGTCGTCGTGAAACGCGATCGCCAGGCTCCAGAAATGCGGCGGCGTCCACAGGAACAGCACGACGGCGAATATCAGCGGCAAGGGCTCGAGTGCCTGCGGCGACGCGGCCGCCGCGCCGGCGAGCACCGCGAAGCTGCCCGCCAGCCCGCCGATCACGATGTTCCACCAGGTGCGTCGCTTCAGCCATATTGTGTAGACGACCGCGTACGTGAACGCGCCAAGGAAAGTGTAAATGGCCGTCGTTACATTCAGTGCGAGCGCGGCCAGCGCGACGCCAGCAGCGCCGGTTGCCGCGATGGCGGCGTGCCAGGCTGGCCCTGCGGTGAGCTGGCCGCTGACGAAGGGGCGGTTGCGCGTGCGACCCATACGGGCATCGAGGCCGCGCTCCACGATCTGGTTGAATGCGCCGGCGGCGGCCGACGCCATCGTGACCGCCAGCCCCAGAGCGAACACCCGCCAGGCCGGCAGTGATCGGCCCGATGCGACCGCCAGCCCGGCGAGCGCCGTGAATCCGATCACCAGGCCGATGCGCAGCTTGAACAGGTCAAAGAACAGACGCAGGTTCAAGGCACGCGTCGGCCGCAGCAGAACGGATGCCGGATCGCTCTGCAACAAATGCATCTCCCTCGGTGTCCGGTGGCTAGAACAGGATCGGCCGGCGACGAGTATCGCTCGCCCGCCGGCCGGCTGCTTGTACGGATCTGTTGGAGAAATATACCAGCTTGGGGTGTGCCTCATCATGAAAACCAGCGCAGGAAGGCGGCCGCGCACAGCGCGATGGCGGCGAAGCCGAGCAGCGCACTCCACGCGTGGCCCCGCTGCGCTTCGCTCCACGCCGCCCCGCGCGCCAGCAGCAACGTGCTGACCGAAATGCCCGCCACCGCGCATGCGATCTTCAAAAGCAAAGCAGCTACCGCGATGCCGTGAATCTCCGGAAACTGCCCGAAGCTGGCGTAGCTGATGGCACCAAAAGTCGCTCCGCTGACGCCTTGGGCGAGCCACGCCCCAAGTACCAGCCACGCCAGGCGCCGTTTCCGCTTCGGTTCGGCCGTAGGCTGCGTCCAGCGTCCGCCGGCGGCCCCGGCCGTCACCGCGACGGCACCGAAATTGTGAACGACCTGCGTCAGCGCGTAGGCCAGATCCTGTGCATCCACACGGGGCCTCGCAGCGGTTGGCGCGATCGCCGCGCCGGCGCGGCGCTGGCGATCAGGGCTTCTTCGACTCGGCCTTGTTCGATTCGGGCTTGTTCGATTCGTAGACCATGGGCGGGACGTTGCCGGCGTTGAGCGTGACGCACTTTTCGGCACCGACCGGCGTATGACCTTTGTCGACGACGCGGAAACACACCCAATGCCGGCCGGCCGTGAGCTTGTCGACGGTGTAGGTGCCCTTGAGCTGGCGAAGCTCGGCGACCTGCTCGCCGTCCACGAAGACGTGGACGTGATCGCCCTTGGGCGCCTGGGTCGTCTCGAAAGAAACCTTGATGCCGCTCAGTCCGACCTTGGCGCCCTCGGCGGGCGAGCTGATCGTCACACCGGGATCGTCCTTCGGCGCCTGCGTCCCTTCGGCCGACAATGCGGCGGCGGACAGCCCGAGCGCAAAGATGGTCAACGCGCACCTCAGCGCATTCATGGTCGACTCCCGCTCTGGATCAGTCGCGCGAATATAACAGCTCCGCCTGCGCAGCCCTCACCCCCTCCCCTCTCCCGCTGCGCGGGCGAGGGGCGATCAGGCGGCACTGTTCTGTGCGTGGACGCGGAATTACAGGAGATCGGTCGCCCCTCGCCCGCGCAGCGGGAGAGGGGAGGGGGTGAGGGCTGCGGAACAGGCTCGCGGCTGAGGGCCGGTTTCAGTGCGCAGCCAAAGCGGCATCGCGCAAGGCGCGGCGCAGGATCTTGCCGACGTTGCTCTTGGGCAGGTCGGAGCGGAACTCGATGAATTTCGGGCGCTTGTATCCGGTCAGGTTCTCGTGGCAGTACTCGACCAGGTCGTGCTCGGTCAGCGCCGGATCAGCCCGCACCACGAACAGCTTCACGGCCTCGCCCGAACGTTCGTCCGGCACCCCGATCGCCGCGCATTCGCGCACGCCGGGGTGCGAGGCCACGATGTCCTCGATCTCGTTGGGGAAGACCTTGAACCCCGACACCAGGATCATGTCCTTCTTGCGGTCGACGATACGGACATAACCACGCTCGTCCATCACGCCGATGTCGCCGCTGCGAAAGAATCCGTCGTCCGTCATGACGCCCGCGGTCTCATCGGGCCTGAGCCAGTAGCCAGCCATCACCTGCGGTCCGCGGATCGCGATCTCGCCGGCTGCGCCGGTTGGCAGTCGGTTGCCGGCATCATCCAGGATCGCGATCTCGGTCGACGGCAGCGGCAGCCCGATACTGCCGTTGAACTCGTTGCTCAGCACCGGATTGACCGTGGCGCCCGGGGAAGTCTCCGACAATCCGTACGCCTGGCAGATCGTGCGCCCAGTCAATTCGGCCCAGCGCTTGGCCACTGCGCTCTGCACCGCCATTCCGCCTCCGAGACAGATGCGCATCGAGGAGAAATCCAGCGCCCTGAATGCGTCGTTGCTGGCCAGCGCGTTGAACAGGGTGTTGACGGCCGGCAGGCAGTGCACGCGATGGCGCGCAACCTCCCGCACCAGCGCCGGTATGTCGCGCGGATTCGGAATCAGCACGCATTTTCCGCCACGCCGCACCGACATCAGCGCGCAGCCGGTCAGCGCGAAGATGTGATACAGCGGCAGGGCCGCCACTGTGGTGTATTGCTCGCCGGGCGGCACCAGGTTCAGCGCCGGGCGAAACCAGGACTCGACCTGCAGCAGGTTGGCGAACAGGTTGCGGTGAAGCAGCGTGGCGCCCTTGGCCACTCCCGTGGTGCCGCCCGTGTACTGCAGGCACGCGATGTCGCCTGGCTCGATCGGCACCGGCCTGGCCGGCGTGCGCGCGCCCTGGCCCAGCACGTCGCCGAACGCGACCGCGTCGGGCAGCGAGTAAGGCGGGACCAGCTTGCGCACCCGGCGCACGACCAAATCGACCAGCGCTCCGCGCACGCGGCCCAGCAGGTCACCGAGTCGGCACACGCACACGCTGTCGGTTGGAACGTGTCCGCGCACCGCGGCCACCGTGGCCGCGAAGTTTTCCAGCACGAATATGGCGCGGGCGCCGGAATCGGCCAGCTGGTGCTCGAGCTCGCGCGGCGTGTACAGCGGATTGACGTTGACCATCACGCAGCCCGCGCGCAGGATCCCCGCCATCACGACCGGATACTGCAGCACGTTGGGCAGCATGATCGCGACCCGATCCCCGCGGGCCAGCCCGCGCGACTGCAGCCAGCCCGCCACCGCGTTCGAATGCCGATCAAGCTGCCGGTAAGTCAGCTCCGCGCCCATGCAGGCGAAGGCGACCTGGGGGCCGTACTGGGCGAACGACTCCTGCAGCAACTGCACCAGCGTGCCGACCCGACTCTCGTCGATCGTTGGCTCAACGCCGGCTGGGTAGCTCTTCAGCCAGAATCGGTCGAGTTGCTCGGTGCGGGTGGCCTGCAGCATGGGCTCGTGAACCAACGCGCGCGCTTTTGGACAGCCGCATCCGCGTTGACTGGGGCATTTGATGATACCCGCTTGGTCAGGGCGTCGAGCTCGCGATCGCGCGCCTCCTTGCGCAGTGCCGCAATCCGCTTAGCTTCGCGGAAGAATGCAGCCATGTCGGGTCCGGTGCGGGCCATCAGGGCTTCGAACGCCGGCACCCGATCGAAATATGCGCCAATCGCCGCCAGGTGCGCGTTATTCAGCGGCTGCGCGAAGTAGCGGTCGTAGCCTTTGAAGCCGCCCCAGGGTCCGTCGCGCAGCGCTTGATAGCGCGCTTGGAGCTGGACGAACACAGCGCGTTTGCGGTCGCGCTTTTCTGCATCCGGCCACGTGCCGGCGTAGACCTCGTCCAGCGCGGCGCGCGTCTGCATCAGCAGGTCGAGGAACTGCGCGCGCCGCTGCTCGATCTGCTGCCATTCGACCCGCAGCGGGTCCGAACCCTGCGCCAGCAGCCAGCGCCGCACGCCTTCGCGCTCGACCGCGGTCGCGAAGGACTCGTTGAACACGGTGTCGTCGCGCACGTACAGCACCTGGTGCGCCAGCTCGTGAAAGATCAGCCGCGCCAGTTCGGGCTCGGGCAGGTTGATGAAGGTGTTGAGCAGGGGATCGGAGAACCAGCCGAGCGTCGAGAAGGCCGGGACCGGGCCGACGCTGACGTCGTATCCCTGCGTGGCCAGGCCGGCGGCCAAATGGTCGGCGTCGCCGCGATCGAAGTAGCCGCGGTAGGACGCGCAGCCGAAGAACAGGTAGCACCAGGTCTTCAGCTGGGTCGAAAGCTCCGGCGTCGCGAACACATTCCAGACGACCGCCGGCCGCTTCAGGTCAGCGTAGCGCGTGTAGCTGCGATTGTCGGGCTCGGCGAGCTCGCGCGTGGCGAACTCGCGAATCTGGCGGGCCAGCCGCAGCCGCTGTTTCAGCGGCTCGGACACTGCCGGATCGTCGAGCCACGCATCGATCGGGCGTGCCGCCGACAAAACGCCCCATTCGCCGCGGGCCGCCTGCACGTAATAGCCCAGTGAACTGCAGCCCGCCATCGTCAGCACCAGCAACAGCGCGACGGCGCCAGCGAATGCGGCGCGCCGCCGGGCTTTGCCCGGTCGCATCCGGTTGGGCGGTCGGGCCGGACGCTCTATCGGTTCGTCCGGCGCTGATCGGCCGCCTCGGAGCGGCGCACTTCGACCAGACAGTCGTAGAACGTCGCGGCCCGGCCCAGGTCGGTGAGGCGCTGGTGGGTGAGCTCGTTGGCATTGCGCCCGTCCGAGGCGAGCTTGCGCCACCAGACCGACAGCGCAACCACCACACCGGGCCGGGCCCGATCGGTCAGGCGCGCCTTCAGCCGCAGGCTGCCGCGATCGTTGAACACCGTGACCTGCTCGTCGTTCGAGATGCCCCGCTCGGCCGCGTCTTGCGGATGAATATCCAGGTGCGGCTCGCCTTCGGTATCGCGCAGGCTGCGCACGTTGACGAAGGTCGAATTCAGGAAGTTGCGGGCCGGCGGCGAAATGATGGCCAGCGGATACCGCTGCGCCAGCTCCGGCGCGCTGACCGGATTCTCGTAGGGCGGCAGATAACCGGGAAGCGGGTCCAGCCCCTGCGCCGCCAGCCGCTCGGAGTAGAACTCGCAGCGGCCGCTTGGGGTCGGAAAGCGCCCGTTCGCGAAGGGCGCGTAAGGGGCGGGGACGTTCAGACGCCACCAGCCGCGCTCGCGCACCTGCTCCCAGCGGTAGCCCGCGGTGGTGCGCTCGCCCGTAAAGGCCTGGGTGGCGATCTGTTCGTCGCTTTCGCGGAAACACGGATCGGTGAAGCCCATGCTGGACGCCAGGCGCCGGAAGATCTCGCTGTTGGGCAGCGCTTCGCCCAGCGGCTCGATGGCCGGGTTGTTGGCGACCACGTACAGATGACCGTAGGAGCGATGCACGTCCAGGTGCTCCAGCTGCGTGGTGGCCGGCAGCACGTAATCGGCATACTCGGCCGTGTCGGTCAGGAAATGCTCCAGCACCACCGTGAACAGATCCTCGCGCGCGAACCCATCGACCACGCTGCGCGATTGCGGCGCCACCGCGACCGGGTTGCTGTTGTAGACGACGATGGCATCGATCGGCGGGTCGCTTTGAGCGAGCGCCTGCCCGATCGTGCTCATGTTGATCGTGCGCGGCGTGCGGCCGGCCAGCAGGTCGGGCCGCGTGAGCGCCGCCTCGTTGACCTCGAAGGCGCCGCTGGTCGACAGCAACAGGCCTCCGGCCGCATCGCGCCAGTGCCCGGCCAGCGCCGGCAGGCAGGCGATCGCCCGCACCGCGCTGCCGCCACCGCGCGCCCGCTGCATTCCATAGTTCACCCGGATCAGCGCCGGACGGGTGTGCCAGTAGTCGTGCGCGAGGCGCTCGATGTCGTCGGCTTTGATCGAACAGATCGAGGCGGCCCGATCCGGAGTGAACTGCTGCGCCCGCTGCGCCAGCGCGTCGAATCCGAGCGTGTGTTGTTCGATGAATTCGCGATCCAGCCATCCCTCGCGCACCAGCACGTGGATCAGCCCCAGCGCCAGAGCCCCGTCGGTTCCGGGCATCGGCGCGATGTGGTGATGACATTTCTCGGCGGTGAGCGAGCGGTACGGATCGATCGCGACCAGCCGCGCGCCGCAGCGCCTGGCCTGCTGGGCCCGGCTCCAGAAATGCAGATTGGACGCCACCGCGTTGGCGCCCCAGAACACGATCAGGCGGCTGTTTTCGACCTGCTCGACGTCGGTGCCCAGCCGCGCGCCGAGCGTGTAAAT
>DATKFG010000091.1:0-28494 GCA_035511515.1 Burkholderiaceae bacterium
ATCGCGGCCGATCGCCGCCTGCCGGCCGCCGTGCTGATCGCCGCGGCGCTGCTGCTGGTGCCGGCGCTGGGGCTGCCGCCGCTGTTCGATGTCGACGAAGGCGCATTCGGCGAGGCCACGCGCGAAATGCTGGCGAGTGGCGA
This sequence comes from Burkholderiaceae bacterium, assembly GCA_035511515.1. Lineage (GTDB taxonomy): Bacteria > Pseudomonadota > Gammaproteobacteria > Burkholderiales > Burkholderiaceae_F > VBCK01. The sequence goes on from DATKFG010000091.1 coordinate 144, forward strand.
CTGGCTGTCCACCACGCTCAATGGGGCGCCTCGCTTCGACAAGCCGATCCTGATCTACTGGTTGCAGGCGGCCAGCGTCAGCGCCTTCGGCCTGACCGAGTTCGCACTGCGGCTGCCCTCGGCGCTGGCCGCCCTCGCCTGGATCGCGGCGATCGGCCGTTTTGCCTCGACCCGCATCGGCGCCGAAGCCGGGGCGCTGGCGGCCTGGATCGCCGCCACCTGCATCGGCGTCCTGGTGATCGCTCACGCGGCCACCGCCGATGCGCTGCTCAACGCGCTGCTGGCCGCTGCGATGCTGGACGCCTGGGGCTTCATCGAGGACGGCAACCGCGCCGCGCTGCGCCGGATGTACGTCTGGATCGGGCTGGGCGTGCTGACCAAGGGGCCGATCGCCGCGCTGATCCCGGTGGCGGTCACGCTGCTGTACGCGGTCTTTTCCCGGCGGCTGCGCGACTGGGGCAGGGCCGCATTCGATCCGGTCGGCTGGCTGCTGCTGATCGCGATCGTGGCGCCCTGGTACGGCTACGCGCTGCACCGGCACGGCCGCGCCTTCGTCGAAGGCTTTTTCGTGAAGCACAACCTGCAGCGTTTCAGTGGAACACTGGAGGGCCACTCCGGCAGCCTCGCCTACTACGTGGTGGCGGTGCCGCTGCTGCTGCTGCCTTGGACCGGGCTGCTTTGGCCAACGCTGCGGGCCGCCCGGCAGGACTGGCGCATCGGCCTGAATCGCTACCTGTGGCTCTGGTTCGCCTTCGTGTTCGTGTTCTTTTCGGCCTCCGGCACCAAGCTGCCGCACTACGTGCTGTACGGGTTGACGCCCCTGTTCATCCTGATGGCGCTGCACCGAGAGGAATTGCGCGCCGGCCGGCTGGCGCGGGTGCTCGCCGGGCTGTTGCTGGTCCTGCTGCCGTTTCTGCCCTGGCTGGCGTACCGCTGGTCGCTGAGCGCCACCGGCTCCAGCACCGCGTACTACGCGGCGCTCGCGCAGCGCGCGCTCACAGCGGCGCCGTGGCCGTTCTACGCAATCACCGGCGGCGCAGGTGCGATCGGCATCGCGCTCCTTGCCGGTCGCGCGTTGGCCTGGCAGCGGCTCCAGATCGCAGCCGCCATGCTGGCGGTTTCGATCGAATTCGCGGTCGCGCCGTGGCTGGGCGAGGTGGTGAGCGGGCCGGTCAAGCGGGCCGCGCAGTTCGTCGCGGCGCGGCCAGAGGACGTGGTGCAGTGGAACCTGAACGTGCCTAGCTTCAGTGTGTATCGCGGGCGGATCACGGAGTCGCGGGCACCGCAGGCGGGGGAGCTTGCGATCACGCGGGCCGATCGGCTGCCGCCGCGGGCAAAGGTGGAGGTGCTGTATCGCGAGGCCGGCGTGATGATCGTCGCGCCTGGCACATAGCCCGCGCGAATCATCCCCTGCACGGAACCGCGCCGGCGTATGGAACGGTCGCCACGGGCCCGTCGTTGGATCCGGCGGAGTTCGTGATGTGCTATCTGGTTAAAGACTTAAAGGTACGGGAGGAAGATCGCGGCAAGCACAAACGCACCCGCCATCAGCATTGCTACTCCGTCTCTCAGATCATTTGTTCCCTGTTCGTCAGAAGGAGATACTCTGGCGTAAAAAAAAACCGCTTCACGATTTTTGGATCTTCTGTAAAGAAATCGTGCCGATATCAAACTCAAAGCTAAGAGAAATAGCTCGCCAGCCAAGATATTCCCCGAAAAATGAATCAGAACATGAGCTAACCCAGCTATCGCAACCGCGCTCGGAAGCGTGAAAGAGGCATAAAGCATTGCTCGTCGCACACCGATGAGATCATCAGCTAATCTGGCCAACTTCTTGGTGACCTCTAATGTTGGTTCTGTTGCGATTCGACTAGATAGTCAACAATCTTGCTTACTATTGCTCCCATCCTACCCGCGGTCTCCTTTTGAACCAATCCCTCAAGTACATTGTTCTCCACATGCATTCCACTCAAATCACCGGCCGTCGTGTGCTCCCAATCTGTCGTGCCATCAGCCAGACTTTTTGCGCTGGTGAGCATATCCCAACCAAGGTCGATGTCTCGGGCCGGTCCATAAAAGATCGTAAATAAAAACCAATCAGCTTTAAATAGTCCGATGATGGCCCGACCCATGTCGGGTGGCAAATTCATTCCTGCCTCCTGCCCGTAGGCTATCGCCTTGTCGAAGCAGACCTGATTTCCATTGCAAGAAGCGGCCATCTGCCGAATGTCTGGAATATCCTTCTTTTTACAGACCCCGGGATGCATCACACAATTGAAGAGGTAGCTGAACGCCGCAGTTACCGCGCCATTTGCGAATTTTCCGCCTCCCAGCACAGAAGCGGTTCCGCCAACGACGGCCGCTTCGGCGGCGCCGAGCGCGAGGTTGTCGTTGTCATAATGTCCCTCAAACACGGAGGTAACTGCCGCCGACAATGCTCCTGAACCACACTTACTGCCGCCGACCACCCCTTGTATGCAGCCCAAAACAGCGTGGGAGACTATCGATCCAGCAATCAGCTGATTACCCGTTAAACCGAGACCCCAGCCGCCGGACGGCATGTCAGGCGCCAGGTCAGCGGATGGCGTTACACCTTGGCCCGAGAACGCGTTGCCGATTCCATAGTTCGCCTCGGCGAAAGCGCCCGAGATCAAACCTGTTCGTACCGACTGCAGAAAGGACTGACCCGAGTATCCAGCCCAGGTAGCCGATCCGCCCGCTTCACAAAGCGCCACGTAGGGGCCGCAGTACACGGACGCAACAGCGACCACGATCGAACCGATTTCGTACCCGATCTTGTTGTGAGCAATAGCCGACAAGATGCCGAATGGGTCGAGAATCTTCAGGAGGTTGTGCGGTTGCCAGAAACAACCGAGGAAGCAGTACCCGGTTGGATCGGTGCAGTTGAGGGGGTTGTTGTAGCAGTATCCGTAGCGGTTGAAGTTTTGGAGATTCTCGGGGCTCTGCACCATCGGATCGGGCTGGATGAAACGGCCGGTATTTGGATCGAACAGCCGACCGTTCATATGCACCAGACCGACGTCGTCGAGCTGCTCGTCGCCCGTGAAGCCCCGCTGCGTGCCGTTGTTGGTGTTGGTGGTCCAGTCCACCACGATGGCACCGGAGCTGTCGTAGCTGCCTCCGGTGTAGCGCCGCTTGCCGAAGGGGTCGTACGAGTAGCGCGCGGTCACCACCGCCGTGTGGTCGGTCGTGGCCACCAGCGAGCCCAGGCTGTCCCGGTGCCAGAACTCGACCTTCACCAGCGTGATGGAGGTGATCGTGGGCGGGGTGTACACCCCCGCCGCCAGAGGCGGCACCGGTCCCTGCGATACCAGCACCCCGATCGCCACGCCGCCCGCGTTCAGGAAGTGGCGGTTGTCGACCGTGGTGGTTGACCCGGCCACGGTCGTTTCGGACTCGAAGCCCAGCCCGCCGGCGTTATCCGGGTGCAGCATCCACGTCGTGCGCGTGCCACTGGCGTTGGTGCGCACCTCTTCGATGCGCTGGTGCTCGGTGTCGTATTGCCACTGGTACCTGCCGGCCGCTCCGGACACTCCCGCGCTGCCGTCAGGCATGTTAAAGCTCGTGTAGCTGATAGCGGTGTACTTGCCCCCGGTGGCCGTGATCAGGTTGCCGTTGGCGTCATAGCTGTAGCTCACCGCGCTGGCGCCGGTGAGCGTGGCCAGCGCATGCGGCCGCACGCTGCCGGCTCCGGCGGCCGGATAGCTGTAGGCCCCGACGTCGCTCTTGTAGAGAAGGTTGCCGATGGCGTTGTAGCTCAGCGTGACCGTGCGCGCATCGGAAGGCGGCAGAATCGAAGCGGCCTGCACCTGGTACTGGGTCAACCGGTTCAGGGCGTCGTACACGAAGTTCTCGCTGACCGCGCCCGTGGTGCCGTCACCGATAGAGTCATAGCGGGTCGCCAGGTTGTTCAGACTGTCCCAGGTGTAGCTGTCGTTCTGAACATTGAACTGGCCGCTGGTCCCCGCCGTCAGCGCCTTGGTGCGTCCCGTGGCCCCCTCGAACGTGGCCAGGGTCAGCACGCCATTTCCCGTCTGGCTGCTTTCGGCCTTGCCCCAGGCATCGACCGCGTTGGCCTGCCACAGGGTCGAGGGCACCGCAACAGGCGGCCCGGGACCGCCCGGTGTGGCGGCAAACGGCGTGACCTGGGCGCTGGTGGCCAGCGTCAGCGACGCCAGGTAGCCCAAGGTAGACGTGTAGTTGTAGTTGACCGTCAGGCCCGTCGGGTAGCTCTGGCTGTGCACCCGACCGGTGGCGGCCTCGTAGCTGACCGCTGAAGCAAAGCTGGGCCCCGACGTGATCGTGGTGCGGTTCGAAAGAGGTCTTCCCAGTCCGTCGTAGATGAAGATCCGATCAAAGTTGGTGTTGGTCCTGGCCTCGCACAGCTTGCCCCGCGAAGTGGTCGTGCCGCCGGCGATGGCAGCGCCGCCTTCGCAGGAAGCCCCGGCCGCCGTGGTGTCGTAGTACCAGTTCGAAGTGTCCTCGGGCTCCACCCGACTGGTCATGCGACCCAGCACGTCGTAGCCAAACGTGGTGCTGGTGCCGGCCGCCAACTGCTTGGCGGTCTGCTGCCACACCAGCTCGCCCAGTGCGTCGTAGTCGTACGTGATGGTCCCCGCATCCGGATCCGCCATCGAGACCTTGCGTCCGCGGATGTCGTAGCTCTGGGTCACGCTGTTGTTCATCGCGTCGACCGTATGGATCAGGTTGCCGAACGCATCGAACTGCCGCGCCAGCGTCGCGCCTTCCTCATCGATGACCAGCACGACCTCTCCGTTAACGTTCTTCTCCTCGGTGCGGCTATGGCCCTTGTCGTTCTTCGAAGTCACCGCCAAGCCGGCGTACGTCTCTGTGACGACCGACGCCGTCAGCGTGTGGGTGCCGTCGAGACTGCCGCCGTTCAGTCCGAACTGAACCCCTGCCGTGCTGCCGTTCGGATCGGCCGTATAAATGGCCGTCGGTCTTCCCAGCGCATCGACGTCCGTGCGCACTGCTCCGTAATCGGCCGAGCCGACTGTGGTGGACGAGCTGTTCGCCGCAAAATACGGCTGTGTCTTGACTCTGGCTACGCCGTTGGTGTCGTAACGAGTGTCGGTGTAGATCAGGCCGCCTGCGCCACCGGGCGTGCTGGCCGCTTCAAAGCCCTGCGTCACCACCCGCAACGGCCGGCCCAGGCGGTCGCTGTACACGCGCGTAAACGGGCCCATCAACTTTCCTGTGCTGTCGTGCGGCTCGCTGTGCACATAACTCACCGCGTCGGCCGGGATCTCGGCCGCCGCCGGATTCGCAGGCCCCGTCGAACAGGCTGCCGCGTTCGAGCTCGTATCCGACACGCGCCCCGCGATGAAGCAGTAGTACATCAGCGCGCTTGTGCCATCGGCCCGGGTCTCGGAGGTCTTGCGCCCGAAGGCGTCGAACGTCCAGTTCGTCGTGAGCCGATTCGGGCCCGTCAGCGACGCCATCGTTCCGAAGCGTCCGTCAAACGTTCTGCTCTCGCTCTGGCCCGCCGCGTTGGTGACCGAGGTCGCAAACATACCGGCCGGCGGCGTAAATCCCCCCACCGCGACCGTCTGCGCCGCGTAGCTGGTCGTGTTCGTGCGCGGGGCGAACTGCTGGCGCGTCGGCACCGAGCCCGAGCAGTTGGCCGTCGTCACGCTGGTCTTGTTGCCATACGCATCGTGCAGGTAGGTCGTCAATACGCACGAGGCAATGTTGTTGGGCTCAACCGTTTCCGCATTGAGCAGGCCGCTGGTCGCGTCATACCCAAAGCTGGAGCCACGGCTGTAGCTGAACGGGTCGTTCGGCACTTGCGCATGCCCCGGGGATTGCATCCCGAGCAACACCATTGCAAGCAACACCCCTCGAAGAGCGACTGCAAGCCTCAGCCCTGACATCGTCCTCTTCCCCTATCGGTTCGTGCAGACCCGGCCACGCTCGTTTGAGAAATTCATCCGCTCGCTGTCAACCCCCGCATGGAACCTTTCCGGCATAAGGCACGGTGGCCAACGCTCCCGTCGTGGTTCCCGCCGCGTTAGAGATCGTCGCTGCGTAGGTGTAGGCCGCGGGACACGCCTTGTCCGCTGTGTAGATGACCGTACAAGTGGCGCCGGCAGCCAGGGCTTGACCGGCCACGCAAGATCCCCCGCTATAGGTCAGCGTGTTGCTGCCCGGGGAGCCGGACTCGGATATTCCGGTGATCGTCTGCGCGCCGGCGTTCGTGTTCTGGAACGTCCAGGTATCGGTGACGCTGGTGGCCGCGGTCGAAGTCGCCAACGACACGTAGGCAAACAGGGTCGGCGCCGGCGGCGTCGTGAAGGTGACCACGACCGAAGCAGTTGCCGGGTTACCGGCGGAGTCGGTGGCGGTCACCTGGAACGTCTCGGACAGGTTCTCGCTCCAGCCCAGCGTCACACTGAAGGTGGCCGTCTGCCCGCCCGAAACCGCGATGCGGCTTCCCACGGTTCGCACCCAGCTGTAGCTGAAGCTTCCCGTCCCGCCGCTGGCGGTGGCCGTCGCGGACGACGTGGCTGCACCGGCGGACGGCCTGGCCGTCATCACCGGGTTGGGCGAGATCGCCACCGCTGGCTGCGCCGGCGTGGTGAACGTCACGTTCACGCTCGCGGTGGTCGTGTTTCCGCCGGTGTCAGTGGCCGTCACCTGGAACGTCTCGGTCAGGTTCTCGCTCCACCCCAGCGTCACGCTGAAGGTGGCCGTCTGCCCGCCCGAAACCGCGATGCGGCTTCCCACGGTTCGCGCCCAGCTGTAGCTGAAGCTTCCTGTCCCGCCGCTGGCGGTGGCCGTCGCGGACGAAGTCGCCGCACCGGCGGCCGTCCTGGCCGTCACCACCGGGCTCGGCGAGATCGACACCGAGACCGTCGGCTGCGCCGGCGTCGTGAAGGTCACGTTCACGCTCGCGGTGGCCGTGTTTCCGCCGCTGTCGGTGGCCGTCACCTGGAACGTTTCGGTGAGGTTTTCGCTCCAGCCCAGCGTCACGCTGAAGGTGGCCGTTTGCCCGCCCGAAACCGCGATCCGGCTTCCAACGGTTCGCACCCAGGAGTAGGTGAAGCCACCGGTGCCACCGGTCGCGGTGGCGGTGGCGGACGAGGTGGCCGCACCGGAGGTCGTTTTCGCGGTCACGACGGGGTTGGGTGCAACCGTCACCGCGGGCTGGGCCGGAGTGGTGAAGGTCACCGGGACACTCACCGATTGCTGCTGCCCGGACGAGTCCACCACCGTCGCCGTGTAATTCTCGGTCAGGTTCTCCGCCCACCCCAGCGTCACGCTGAAGGTCGCTGTCGTCGTGCCGCTCTCCGCGATCCGGGTTCCCGAGGTGTGTGTCCAGGTCACGGTGTACGGGGCAACACCTCCACTGATGTTCAAGGTCGTGCTCGCAGTCCCCGCGCCCGGATTGTTGCGACTGCCCGTGACCGGATTGGGCGAGGGCGTGACTGTGATCGGCGGTGGCGCCTGATAGTTAAAGGCGATCGGAATCTGGGCGGCCGCGGAGCGCCCCGCCGCGTCGACCGCGGTGACCTGCCACGTTGCGGTGGAGCTCGGGGCCGCCGATGAAAGCGTTGCCGTGAAGGTGAACGAGGTCGACAGGCTCGAGCTGGTCGCCGGGCCGGCCTGGCTGATCGCCGGTCCGCTCTGCGACAGCCGGCTCCAGCTGAAGCTCAGCGGTGGCGTGGGACTGCCGCCTACGGTCAGGGTCGCGCCCGCGGAAAAGCTCGCCGATCCGGCTTGCGTCACGCTCAACGACGCAGGCGAAACCGTCGACGACAGTGGCGTCGCCGTGCCGCTCTGCGCTGTGCTGCCGGTGCCGGCACTCGTCGCCAACTGCGAGGATCCCGTGCCCAGATTCATGTTGGGTACCGTGTTCTGCACCGTGGAGCTGGCCAGTCGACCAATCAGCCAATAGCCTGGCGACGTGTTATCCGGCTGGTATTGGTTGGTCGTGGTCTTGGTGAAGGTCTGGGCCGCACCGAACGCCGCCGTGCCGCTTGTCGTCACCGTGATGACCTCCGGGTCCCCGTCCGCGGTGTACGGCGAGGTCCCGGCCGTCCACGGGCCGTACGTCGTCGTCACTGTCGGGAGCACGGGTCCCTTGACCGGCGAACTCGGCGTTCCGCCCAGATCCCATCCGCACTCGGTCGACTGGTTCAGGTACGGCCGATACACGTATGGATTGCCCGGCGTGCAGGTCGCCGAAGCGCCCGTATAGGCGACGGACGGACACGACGACGACGCGGTGCCTGCCAGCGTCGCCGCCGACAGCGGCGTTGCGGACTGCTCGCAGTACACATAGTCCGTCTCACTGATCGGTACCGCGGTGGATCCCAAAGCTCCCCGGAACGTACGCGAGCGCCACGCCGAGCCGGTGTACGGCCAACTCTGCAAATAGTCGGTCGAGGTTGTCAGGGCCTCTCCATTCGGAGCGACGACCTGACGTTGAATATTGCGAAAGCCTAGTGAGCCCCGGCCATCGTTCTTGGCTCGCAGCGACGTGTAGGCATACTGGAAGTGCCGCGTCGTCACCCCGGCAGCACCGACTCCCGTGTCCTCATACTGGTCCGTTACCACACGCACCGGCGCATTGACCTCGACGACCGGTGCTGTCGGGGCATTGGACGTGCCGCGATCCGAGTTGTAGCGGCCGGCCGAATTGGTGAGAACGCTATATCCCAGCGTGGTCACCGACCCGGTCGGCGAGGTAACCGTCAGGAGCAGGTCCGGCGGCGTCGCATCCGTCTTCACATAAAGACGGTTGTTGCTGGCAGAGGGTGTGCTTCCCGTTGGATTTGCGACGGTCCGCAAGATCTCGGCGTTACCCTGCCCCGTGAAGTCTCCGATCACGAATCCATTCGTCCCAGAGCTCGTGGCGAGGACGTCGTTGGTGGTCAGTAGATTGAATGTCGTCGAGGGTCGGAACGTGCCATCTCCATTGCTCAAAAACAGGGCGTTCTTGGTGGCGGTCTCCTCCCAGCGCAGGATGTCGCCTCGGCCATCACCATTGAAGTCCGCAACAGCGATTCCGATGCTCTGGGCATTGGTCGTCGTGTTGACCTGGTACAGCTCATCACCGGCTGCCTTCAGGTTGAAATTCGCTGCGGTTATCACCGAGCTTCCGGTGGAAGCCGAAAGAGCGTTGTAGCCATAGTTGGCGGATCCATCGGGATTGGCCTGCGAATACAGACAATCGACTCGCTGATCGCCATTGAAGTCGATCGGAAACTGACAGCCACTGCCCCCCGGATCGAAGTTGCCATCTCCGCGAGAAAGCCAGCTGGATGAACTCAGAAAAAATACCGAATACACGCCGATTACATTGGACATGCCCGTCAGGTCCGAGAGCCCATCGCCGTTGGCATCGGACACGAAAATCGGGTTTGGAATCCACTTGAAAAAAGCAATTGGAGGTGCATAGACTGAAACGTGCGCCAGGTTGCTGGGAACCTCGCTAAACGAGAACGACCCGCCTGAGATACTGCCCAGATACACGTGTGTACAGACCACCGTACTTGGGAGGCAGGGATTTGCTGTTGAGGGTGGTCCCATGGAAATGTCATAGCGGACGGAGCCATTCGGCACCGACGTCGTGATTATGTCGAGCAGGCCGTCGCCGTTGATGTCCGCAACATAGAAATTGGCGCCTGCGGACCACGTATCCGTGTTCCAAGAGCAAACCTTGTGGGTGACATCCTCCCAGCCAGAGCATTTGATCGAGTACGTCATTGTGGTCTGCGCCAGCGAGATCGACGACGGAAGCGTGATCGGATTGAAGGATCCGTCCCCGTTGCTCAAGTACAGAATGTTCGATGCGTTACACGCGACTCCCACGACGTTGGTCGGCTTCGCCACGCGAAGGATATCCACCCGCCCGTCACCGTTGAAATCGGCCGCAATGGAATAAAAGCATCCGTCGCTCTTGAACAGATTCTGGGTGGTGATGTTGAACTGACCAGCGCCGGTTCCGTTGGCTGCCTTCGCGAAGCTTCCATCACCGTTGCTGAAATACAATGCGTTGCTCGAAGGCGTGTCGGACCAGATCACCAGGTCCTGCCGTCCGATCCCTCTGAAATCGCCGATGAACACACCAGAGGTTCCCGTCGTGCTCTGCATCGGCACCGTTGCCAAATTGAAGTTCGGCGAATCCTTGTATGCCTCACTTCCGCCCGCTGTGTAGCTGAACTGGGTTGGCGGCAAACAGTTCGTAGGCATCGCTCCGGACGTTGCGGGCCCTCCGGCGCACTCGGCGATCGACGCCAGACGGCTGCGATTGCTCACCGGCCCCTGGTTGTAAGCGAGAGTCCAGGTTTTCACCGCGACCGCCCCCGCTGTAGCGGCTGCCGCCGGACTGCCGGAAGGAATCGCCTGGGGACTGGCCGGCGCGGTGCCCCCCGTCCAGTTCACGTACGTCGTGATCGCCTGCAGCAGCCGGATGCTCACATTCTTGGATCCGGAGTGATAGGACTCTGCGCGATCCTGCGCGGTCGTGGACCCGGAGATCGGCCGATCGCTGTAGGTGAAGACCACCTTGTTGGTGGGCTTCTGTCCATTGGTGGAGTTGCCTGTGTACTGAATCTCCAGCAAATTCCATTCCTGTCCCGGTGCCGCGCCCGATGGTCCACTTCCCCAGGCCGTGGTGCGCTGCTCGTACATGAAGTCCATGTAGTTGCCGACCGTGTCGCTGATGCGGCTGACCGCCCATACCGCAATGACCGATGAGCCTTGCGCCGGAATCAGCGCATTGGAGGCCGGCAGCGCCGAGGCCACCCCGTACTCGTAGATCAGCCCCGACTTGGTCCAGACCTTGAAGTACCCAGGTCCGTTAGCCGTTGAAGAGCCGGCCGTTCCGCACCCCAGGATCCGCGCATAGATGTCCTTCTCCGTTCGAAACTCCGTACAAGCACCGCTACCGACTCCCTGCGCATCGTTCGTCTGTGGAAACGAAGCCGCCGTGCCGGTCGCGTTGGTCTGAACCAAGCGCTGCCCATCCAAGCACAGCTTGTCCGAGACAGCGAACTTCACCGCGTACGATGCCAGGTTGGTCGATCCGGCCCGCGCTCCATCGGTTCCCGTAGTGGCGGGGCAGCGCGTGATCGTCGAAATACCCTGTACCGACCAGCCCGTGCCGACCGGGCCGTTGATGCCGCCGTTCGAGTAGAACAATCCCAGCTGAGGAGTCATCCCCCCGATGCCGGGCGGCGCGCCCAGCGGGTAGCTGAAGTTGGATGTTCCGGAGTCGGACACCGACACCTGTCCGCCGCTTTGCGCCTCGGCCGGCCACTGCACCATCGCCCACACACCGGCGACGCCCACCAGCGCCCGCATCCATGAAATCGCCGTCAGCCGGTGGACAGCGGACGAGCTGAACCCACGATCCGACCTCAAATGGATCCTCCTCCCCGCAAGACTGGCCGCGACCTCTGAGCAGCGCCGGCGGACTTCGTTCGCCGTGTCGTCGACCTCTCCGGCATCCCCAATTCGTATTGGCGAACCTTAAGTGAGCAACGATGCCGATGAGCGCCAGTATCGTCGGACGGATCGGCGCAGAAAAGCGTCCCTTTCGGGCCGCAGCCGCTTTCCGCCCGGAGAAAATAGCGCCGTGGCCCGACGCGTGGAATATGATTTGAGCCGAGGGATTGATTCGGCAGATGAGCCGGCACGCGGGGTTGGCTGCACTCGAACTGCAGGCAAGAACATGCAGGTTCTGATTCTCGAGGACCATCCGCTTTACGCGCAGATGCTGCGCGACGAGATCCGGGCGCTTCGGTCCGATGCGGACTGCCGGATCGTCTATCGGCTCGACGAGGGTCTTGATCGAATTCGCGAGTGCCTGCCGGACGTTGTCGTCATCGACCTGAATGTCCCCGGCGCCACGGGCCTGCGGGCGTTGCGGGCCATCAGAGAAGCGCTCGGACGCAATCAGGCGACTCTCGTTGTCACGAGCGGAGAAGACGATCCGAGCCTGATGAGCGCATCGTGGGAGCTCGGAGCCGCCGGCTTCATCCCGAAGTCGCTGCCGGCGACCGACCAGATCCAGGCGCTGTCCAAGATACTGGGCGGCGGGACGTTCTTCCCGAAGACTTCACTTCCGGCGAGGCCGAACAACCCCCACAGCGCAGGCCGGCTGCTGTCGCCGAAAAATCTCGAGGTGCTCTCGCTGGCTGCGCGAGGATATTCGATCAAGCAGATTGCCGCGGCCATGCAGATTTCCGATCGGCAGGTCAAGCGGCATCTGCAGGAGGTCGCCGAACGGTTGGGAACGCGCGGATCGCGCCTTGCGATCCTCGCGGCGGCGCGCATTCAAGGCCTGGTCCATTAGTGCGACCTCGGAACGCGATGATCGACGCCCTGGATCCCATCGAAGAAATTTGGGTGTCTCCAGCATCTCCTCCGGAGGAAGTCGAGCGGGTGTTGGCCGAGCTCGTCAGAGTGCTCGAGATCGCCTCGACCTTGAAACAGATCCCTGTGGGCGGACGATCCGCCATCAGCTGAGGCCGCGCCATGCCCGATCCGGACAGTTCATCGCCACGCGCCGGCCAGGAGCGGCACCCGGTCTTCGACGACGTGATCGAAAGGCGCGTGGTTCGGTCGCTGGTCCACGATTTGCGTGCGCCGATGGCGGTGCTGGGCGCATTTTTCGCGTCAGACAGCCGGCCCGAGAGTCACGATGTGCGCGATCGCGCGCGCGCCGCGTTCGAGCAGAGCAATCGGCTGCTCGAGGAATTCATCGACACGGTGCAGACCGGCCTGTTTGAACAGCCCCCCTTGCTGGAAGATACGAACGTCGCCGGATTCCTGGTCGACGTGGCCCGCCTGCACAGCGGGGCCTTGCGCACGGCGGTTCCGGCAATCACCTTGAAAATCCGTCCGGCCAAGCTCAGGGCCGTGGTGGACACCCGCAAGCTGCGGCGGGTGCTCAACAACCTCATCAACAATGCCGTCCGGCACTCGGGCGCGACCCGCCTGGTGCTGGGAGCACGCGTGGTCGACGCGAAACTCGTGATCGTCGTGGCAGACGACGGGCGAGGCCTGGGACCGGAGCACCGCAACTGGGTCGCGAGGCTCGCTGCCGACGCGCAGGAATCGGAAAGCTCGCTGCTCAAGGAGATGGACCGCTTGTCGGCGGGACTGGGACTGCTGATCGCGTCCAGGTACGCACGGGAGATGGGCGGCCGCCTCGAACACGTCGATCGTGCGACGCGCGGGGCACATTTCGTGATTCGGACCGGGACCGTGGCCACCCGCGCGCGACGGCGGATCAATCAAGCCGCGTTGCGCAACGGCGGGCCGAACCGGGTGCCTCTGATTGGCCGCTCGATCGCGGTTCTGGATCAGGATCCCGAGCACCTGGCGACGGTGGCGCGCACGTTCGGTGACCTCGGAGCCAACGTCTTCGCCGCCACGGATCCGGTGCAGTTGCTGGGCAGGCTCAGCGCAGAGGAGGAGGCGCCCGATCTGTTGCTGGTCGATCTGCTGCCAGAACCCGACGGGCGGTCCAGGAACGCGCGCTTGCTGCGGCAATTGCAGGCGGGATACCGGGACCGGGATTTTCCGCTGATCGCAATGACCGCGGATCCTTGGAACATCGTTCACCGCGATTTTGACAGCTGCGCGATCGTGCTCGAGAAGCCCCTGAGCCGCGAATGGATCGAGGCCATGGCGCGCGCGCTGACGGCAAAGCCGGTTGCTTCGTTTCGGCGCCGACTGGAAAGAGAAGGGTTGTTCATGCAGCGCTGGAGCACCCTGCCCCAGAACCGAAACGTACGGGAGCCCACGGCAGGTGCCGACAAGGCCGAGGACTAGGATCGGCAAAGCTGCGGGCAGACCGGGAGGACTGCGACGGTGAGTGTGCAACGCTGGATGCTCAGGGAAACGAGACTGCTGGCGCTCGGCGGCCTCGCTCTCGCGTCGGCCTCTGCAGTTCTCTGGTGGCGCGCGCCCTCCCTCGAGGGCGCGGGCGAGGCCGGGTCAGGGTCCGTGGTCCGGACACAGCAAGCGCCTGGGGGCAACCCGGAGCTGGAAGACGCGGGCGCGCCGGCGCGCCTGACCCAGGACCTGCTCCGCCACGTCGATCACGCCAGTGCCGCTTCGGGCGTTCGAATCACCTCCGCGACCGTGCGTTCGGCCAAGGCCGGGCAACCCGCGCCCGGCTTAAGAACCGATTTGCAGATTTCCGCCGCCGGTCCGTATGGCGCCGTCAAGAGCCTGATCGAGCGTCTCCTGCTGGCCGACTCGTCGCTGGCGCTGGATCGAGTTTCGCTCAACCGCACCGGTGACTCGACCGGCGAACTGGACGTTCAGCTTAACTTTCACGCGACCGATCTGCCACGGCGATGAAGCTGCTGACACTGCTGGCCTTCGGCGCGGCCCCTGCCATCGGGGCGGCGCTGGCGAGCCTGGCCGGGATCGAGGCCAGCGAGACGGGAGCGGCCGACCACCCGAGCGCATCGGCCGATGCCAGGGTATCGAGGGTGGCTCTGGTATCCGATCTGGACGGGATCGATCGGACGAGCCGATCGCTTGGACCGCCTCGTGGTAACCCTTTCTTCTCGGCCCCGAAACCCGCGCCAGCCCCGGTCGTTGTTGTTGCGCCGCCGCCCATCGTTGCACCCGCGCCCCCGCCGCCGCCGCCTTTCCCGTATCGTTTCGTGGGACGGGTCGTTGGGCCGGCCGGCGAACCGGTCGTGTACCTGGCGAAGGACGAGCGCCTGATCACGGTTCACGGCAGCGGCGAGCTGGGAGATGGATACCGCGTCGATGAGCTGACCGGCCAGCACCTGGTTGTCATACATGGCGCATCGCACCAGAGAACCGTTATCGATTTCGGCGCCGAAGCGGATTCGCGGCGAGCGCCTTGACAAGGCTCTCATGGCCGCGCGACCCCTATTGGCATTACTGCTCGCCGCTGTTCTGGCCGGTTGCGCGGCGCAATACGTGCGTGACTCCGCGCAGGATCAGTTGCGCGCGGGAGATTTCGAGCAGGCATTGAAGACGGTTCAACGTGGCCTGCAGCGCTACCCGGACGATCCCGACCTGCTGACCGAGCAGCGGGAAATCCGCGAGCAGGCCGGCCACCAACTTGTGTCCGCGGCTGCCTCGGCACGCGCGGGCAGGCACCTGGACGAGGCGCAGGCGATCCTGCAGC
The DNA here is from genome assembly GCA_035511515.1 of Burkholderiaceae bacterium. Lineage (GTDB taxonomy): Bacteria > Pseudomonadota > Gammaproteobacteria > Burkholderiales > Burkholderiaceae_F > VBCK01. Next base: position 15,316 of record DATKFG010000091.1, read on the forward strand.
GGCTGCTCGTGCTGGATCCGAGCAACGAGCGGGCCGCACGCCTGCTGGCCGAAATCGACCGCGATCGCCGCCACGCCACTGTAATCGTGGAGGCGCAGCAGGATCTGAAAGAAGGCAAGCGGCCGCAGGCGCTCTCGAAGCTGCGCAGCGCGTTGCTGGAAAGCCCGACCGATCCGGAGCTGCTCGCGCTCGCGCGCGAGGTGCAGGGGCAGGTGCGGCACGAGGAAGCGATCGGGGTCACCCACGTGAAAGAGACGCGGCCGGTCGAGGTCGAATTCCGGGACGCCAACCTGCGGATGGTGCTGGAGGCCATCTCGCGCGAGACCCAGGTCAATTTCATCGTCGACAAGGATGTCCGGGCGGATTTGAAGGTGACGGTGTTCCTGAAGGGTGCAACGCTCGAAAACGCGCTCGACCTGATACTCGGCACCAACCAGCTGAACAAGAAAGTGCTGGATGGATCGACCGTGATGGTCTACCCGAACACGGCGGAAAAGAACCGCGAATACCAGGATCTGATCGTCCGCTCCTACTTCCTGGCCAACGCCGACGTCAAACAGACCGCGGCCCTGCTGCGTTCGGTGCTGAAGATCAAGGAGCCGTTCGTCGACGACAAGCTGAACCTGCTGGTGATCCGTGAGCCGCCCGACATGATCGACTTGGCCGACCGCCTGATCGCCATGTACGACCAGCAGGAGCCCGAGGTGATGCTGGAGGTCGAGGTGCTGGAGGTGCGCAGCTCCAAAGTCACGGACCTGGGAATCCTCTACCCGGATACCTTCTCGCTGACACCGCTTCCTCCGGCCAATGCATCCGGGCTGACGTTGGGCAACGTCAAGGGGTTGGGCTCCAACCGCATCGGCCTGGATATCGCGGGCCTGGTGGTGAACCTGCGCCGCGAAGTCGATGACGTGAAGATCCTGGCCAACCCCCGGATCCGCGCCAAGAACCACGGCAAGGCCAATATCCTGGTGGGTGACAAGATCCCGATCATTTCCAGCTCGGCCGCGCCGACTGCCGGGCTCGTGTCGGAAAACATCCAGTACGTCGACGTCGGCATCAAGCTCGAGTTCGAGCCGTCGGTCTCGCTGAACGACGAGGTCTCGATCAAGATCAACCTGGAGGCCAGCACGCTGGGCGCGCAGGTCAAAACGAGCTCGGGATCGGTGGCCTATCAGATCGGCACCCGCTCGGCCACGACCACGCTGCAGTTGAAAGACGGCGAGATCCAGATCCTGGGCGGCTTGATCCAGAATCAGACCAGCAACAACTCCACCCGCCTTCCGGGCCTGGGGGATCTACCGGTGGCCGGGCGCCTGTTTTCGTCGGACCTGACCGATCAGGAGCATACCGAGGTCATGATGGCGATCTCGCCGCACGTGATCCGCAACGTGCGCAGACCCGACGCTGACCTGGCCGAATTCTTCTCGGGTACCGAGGCCGCCGCGCGCCTGGCGCCGATTCGCACCGGCATGAATGCGGGCGCGCCATCCGAACGTCCGGAGCGCACGCTGGCCGCCCTCGTCCCCGACAAGCCCGGCGAGGCGCCCGTGAAGATCGAGCCGAAAGTCGCCGAGCCGAAAGTCGCCGAGCCGCAAGTCGAAGTGAGCCTTGCGGCACCACAGGACGTGAAGGTCGGAGACACGTTCGAGATTCCGGTGCAGGTCAAATCGGGATTGTCGCTGCGCGGGCTGCCGATCGAGATCGAATACGACCGCGCCCGACTCGAGCTGATCGATTGGACCGAAGGTTCGTTCCTGAAAAGCGGCGGCGTGACCACCAGCGTGAGCCGCACGGCCGATGCCGCCTCCGGACGGATCGGCATCGGCATCCTGCGCAACACAGCCGACGGCGCCACCGGCGAGGGAGTGCTCGCGACGATCAAGTTCAAGGCCATCGCACCGGGAGCCGCGCAGGTGCGTGTGGCGCGCGTCAATCCACTGGGTATCGACCGCATCATCGAGCCACCGGCGCCTGCGCCGCCGGTGGCCGTTTCAATCAAGTAGAAACGCCCATGCTCGCTTCGTCGGCGCGATTTGGGAAGGGCAGCGCGGCCGTTGCAAGGGCGTCCGGATTCACGATCATCGAGCTGGTCGTGGTGCTGGTCGTGCTCAGCGTACTGGCTCTTTCGGTGCTGCCGGTGGCCGAGCTGAGCGTTCGGCGCGCCAAGGAGCGGGATCTGAAAGCGGCTCTGGTCGAGATGCGGCAGGCGATCGACGCCTACAAGCACGCCGTGGACGACAAGAAACTCGCCCCTGGGGGACCCCAATCCGGTTACCCCGCCAACCTGGGGGTTCTGGTCGAAGGCGCCGCGCCGGCGGATGCCTCGACCGGCAGCCGCGTGTATTTTCTGCGCCGCATCCCGCGCGACCCGTTCGCCCCGGTGACGGTCGCGCCCGAGAGCACGTGGGGACTGCGCAGCTACGCGTCGCCCCCGGACCGGCCGGCGCCCGGCGCCGACGTCTACGACGTTTACTCGCTCACTGAAGGCACGGGGCTGAACGGCGTTCCGTACCGGCAATGGTAAAAACCCAGGCGCTCCGATGCGGCGCGGCTTCACGCTGATCGAACTGATGGTCGTGATGGCGGTCATCGCGCTGCTGGTGACGATCGTGGCCCCCAGATACCTGACCCAGACCGATCGGGCCAGGGAGGCGGTGCTGCGCAACAACCTGAAGGAGACGCGCGATGCGATCGACAAGTTCTATACCGACCATGGCCGCTATCCGCAGAGCCTGAAGGAATTGGTCGACACGCGCTACCTGAAGATGCTGCCGGTCGATCCGATCAACGGCAGCAACGATCGATGGACGCTGGCCGGATCGCCCAGTGGCGGCGCGGCCTCCGCGCAGCCGTCCGGCATCCATGACCTGCACAGTTCGGCCGCCGGCAGGGGGCTGGACGGCTCGACGTTCGATTCCTGGTGATGAATCCGCCCCGACAACCCCGGCGGGGATTCGTCTACGTGGCGATGCTGTTCGCCCTGGCGATCTTCGGGCTGGGTCTGGCCAAGCTCGGGCAATGGACCTCGGAGCAGGAGCGTCGCGATCGCGAAGCGGAGCTGCTGCGCACGGGTGAACAGGTGATCGCCGCGATCCGGCAGTACTACATCCGCTCCCCGGGCACGGCCCAGCGATTTCCCAAGACCTTCGCGGACCTGACGGAGGACACGCGCTATATCGGAACGGTGCGGTATCTGCGCGCGGCGCCGCTCGATCCGATCACCCTGTCGTCCCAGTGGGGCTACGTGCGCACGGCCGACGGAGGCTTCTCGGGGATCTTTTCGCTCAGCAACGCCGTTCCGCTGACACAGCGCCCCATCGAGGTGGCCCGAACCCTGCTGCCCGTGGCGGGCCGCTATTCGCAGTGGCGGTTCGCGTACGACCCCGCCACCGAACCGACTGCGGCGCAGCGCTAGGGGGAAGCGTCCAATGCGGTACCTGCTTCGTCTGTTCGATCCCGCCACCGGCAGGGTGCGGGAGCTGGCCGCGGAGGCGGCCGATGAAGCGAGCGCGCGCGCATCGTCGGCCGCGAGCGGCGAGGTCGTTGTCGCACTGCGCCCGCAGGGCGGCGCGATGCGCTGGCTGGGCCGGGCGCGCTCGAGCCGGTTCGACATCGGCTTGCTGTGCACGGAGCTGGCGCGCCTGCTGCGCGCCGGCCTGACGCTGCCCGAGGCGATGGAAACGCAGTTCGGACGCGTGCAAGGCCCGGCCCGCGCCGTCTATGCGAATCTTCAGGCGCGCCTGCTCGAAGGCAAGCGCCTGTCGGAAGCCATGCGGCTGGCCGACGTGTTCCCGCCCGTGCTGATCGCCGCCGTGAGTGCGAGCGAACGTTCCGGCCGGGTGCCCGAAGCGCTGGAAGAGTTCGCGCGATACGACGCCTCGTTGCGCGAGCTGCGCCGCAAGATGATCAACGCGGCCATTTACCCCAGCCTCGTGGTCGGGTTCGGATTTCTCGTGTCGCTGTTCCTGCTCGGTTACGTGGTGCCGCGTTTTGCGCAGATCTTTTCCGAGCGGGTCGCACAGACCAGTTCCGCGACCGGGCTGCTGATCCGGCTGGGGCAGGCGATCAATTCGCACCCGTGGAGTGTTGCCGCGAGCCTGCTGGCCACGGTCGCGTCGGCCGTGATGCTGGCTGCCAATGGGCGGGTGCGCTCCGAACTGGTCGCGCTGGTTGCGGGGGTGGGGCCGGTCCGACGCTGGCTGCACACATTGCAGCTGGCGCGCATCACGCACGCGATGGCGATGCTGCTGAAGAACGGCTTTCCGATGCCGGAGGCGATGGGCCTGGCATCGGCGCTGGCGTTGCGGCCCGATTTGATGCGCTCGATGAGACTGGCGACCGAGGCCATCGAAGCGGGGCAGTCGACCAGCCTCGCCTGGGGCCGTGGCGGCCTGGCGGACGGGTACGCAACCCGCATCCTGCAGGCTGGAGAACGTACCGGCAACCTGGCCGCCTGCTTCGACACGCTGGCACAGACCTACCGCCTCGACGTGGAAACCGCGCTCGAACGGGCCAGCCGCATCATCGAGCCGGTGCTGCTGATCGCCGTAGCCGCCCTGATCGGGGTGATCGTGGTGCTGATGTACATGCCGATTTTCGATCTGGCCTCCGCGGTGGGATGAGACGGGATGGCAGCGGCCGCCTCGGATCCAGACCTGGCCAGGAGCCTGCAGCGGGTGCGCACGCAGGCTCGTTCCATCAGCTTGCTGGACGCGCTGGCCCAGGAGATGCAGTGCAGTGCGGCACAGGTGGCGCAACGCGTCGGCCGCGAGCTGGGCATCGATCTGGATTCGTCGCCGCCCTGGACCGAGGCCGTTGCGATGCCCGAGGTGCTGCCGATCGCCGAGTGCCGCCGCATCTGGGCCTGCCCGGTGCGCAGCGGCAGCGCGCAAGCCGTGTTCATCGACGACCCCTGGATGGTTGAGCACGTGCAGCGCCTGGCCGAGGCAACGGGCGGCCTGCCCCGCCTGGTGTGGGCCAGGCGCGAGCGGATCCGAAGCCTGATCGATGCGCTGGCGAACGGGCCCGCGCGCGCTGGCGTCCTGGACGCGGCGACAGGGGCCAGCGGCGCCGACGGCGCGCGCGAATCGACCTCGCAAGGCACGCGCGCGCGCGCGATCTCGGTCGAATCGATGGAGCAGGCCACCAGCAGCGTTGTGCGCTTCGTCGACGAGCGGATCCTGGATGCCTGGAAAGCCGGCGCCAGCGACATTCATTTCGAGACCACCCGCGAAGGTCTGCACGTGAAGTACCGGCTGGACGGCGTGCTGATCGATGCGCCTTCGATGGGCGGGCGCCAGGGGGCCGAGGAATCGATCAACCGGATCAAGGTGCTGGCGCAGCTGGACATCTCGGAGACGCGGGTGCCGCAGGACGGGCGCTTCCGTGCGTCGCTGCTGGGGCGCGAGATGGACTTCCGGGTGTCGATCATGCCCAGCGTGTTCGGAGAAGATGCCGTCATCCGTCTGCTGGACAAGGCGCAGTTGCGCGGCGGCGATGATCGGATCGACCTGCGTCGCCTCGGCTTCGACGAGCAGAGCCTGCAGCGGATCCGCACGCTGGCCCTGGAAGCGCACGGCATGCTGCTGGTGACGGGCCCCACCGGCAGCGGCAAGACGACCACGCTGTACGCGGTGCTGAGCGAACTGAATCGCGGCGATGAAAAGATCGTCACGATCGAGGACCCGGTCGAATACGAGCTGCCGGGCGTGCTGCAGATTCCGGTCAACGAAAAAAAGGGGCTGACCTTCGCGCGCGGCCTGCGCTCGATCCTGCGGCACGATCCGGACAAGATCCTGGTGGGCGAGATCCGCGACCCGGAAACGGCGGAGATCGCGGTGCAGGCTGCCCTGACCGGTCACCTGGTCTTCACCACGGTGCACGCCAACAACGTGTATGACGTGGTGGGGCGCTTTCTTCACATGGATGTGGACCTGTACGGGTTCGTCTCGGCGTTGAACGGCATCGTGGCCCAGAGGCTGATCCGCTTGACCTGTACCCGATGCGCGCAGGACCTTTCGGAGGCACAGGCGGCCTCTGTCCTGCAGATGGCCGGTCTGGACCCCGCGCAGGCGCGGCTCAGGCAAGGGAGCGGCTGTGCGCATTGCCGCGGCACCGGCTACAGCGGCCGCACCGCCGTGGCCGAGGTGGTTCCGGTCGACCACACGCTGCGCGAACTGATCGTCCAGAAGGCGCCGGGCCGCCAGCTTCGCGAATACGTGGTGAGCCTCGGCATCACGCCCCTTCGGGTTTCCGCGCTGAAGCTGGTGCAGCAGGGCCGGACCACGCTCGAGGAGGTGCGCCGTGTGGTGGGCTCCAACGACTGAGTTCTTCGCCTACCTGGATCGCGGCTCGGCCCGGCTGCGCAGCGGCGCCGGCTTTCGACCGGCGGCACAGGCCCGCGACCTGGGCCGAATCGCGCGCGGGCAGCTGCCGCAAGCGCTGCGCGAAGCCAGCGCCAAGGCCGGGACCGCGCAACGACGGCTGCACGTACTGCTCGGTTCGTCGCTGTGCCGCTTCACGCTGCTGGAAAATACCGGCCGCCTGAACAGCGACGCCGAGGTACTCGCGCTGGCCGCCGTCGCGCTCAAGGACCGCCTGGGCCTGGAGCCCTCGGAGTGGATCGGCGCGGTCGACCGCCATTGGGACCAGTCGGCGCTGGTGTGCGCGGTCCGGGCGCAACTGCTCGAGGAACTGCGCGCGGCCGCGTCCTTCGAGGGGTGCCGCCTGGCGTCGGTGCGCCCCTGGATCGGCGAGTTCCTGCGGGTCCGGGGCGGCCAGGCTCGCAAACTGCGGTCACTCGGCGTGATCGAGCCCGACGCCGCGTCCCTGTTGTCCGGGCAGGCCGGTGCAACGTTGATTCAGACCATCCCGTGCAGCGAGGGTGCCGATCCGCTCGATGCGATCCGATACCTGATCGGAGGCGCCGGCGGGTCCGCCGCGGCTTTGCCGGTGGTTCGTTTCGAGGCAGGCGCCGGCCCCGCGCGCCGGGATTTCGTCGATTGCGCGACCGCGATCCAGAGCCTCGCTTGAAGCAGTTCGAGATCGACTTTGTCAGCCGCCCGAACTGGCGGTGGCTGGGCCCTGCCTTCCTCGCCGCGAGCGCCTTCGCGCTGGTGTTGTCGTGGAATCACTTTGTCGAGCGGCGCGACCAGGCGCGCGCCAGGCTGGCCGAGCAGCGCGAAGCGATGGAAGCGGCGTTGCGGCCATCGGCGCCGAGCGCCGAGCAATTGCATCGCCGCGAGCAGCAGGCCCAGGAACGCGCAGCGCTCGCGTATCCGTGGAAACGCGTGTTCGATGCGCTCGAGGCCGCGGGCGGGACGGACGTGAAGGTGGTGAGCTTCAGTCACGACGGAGCCACCGGCAGGACTCGTGTCGTGTTGGAGGCGCCCGGCTACAACTCGATCGACGCGGCGCTGACGCGGATGAAGAAGGCTTCGCCCGCGAACGCCCATTGGAGTATCGAGTCGGTCTCGCGCGAGCAGCCGGGCGCCGCAAGCGCGGTCAGGGCGGTCATCGTCGGCAGCTGGTGACCAGGAAGACCCATCCCGACCGCCGCAAAATCAATAGTGCCGGTCCCGCGCGATCACCGCGATCGCCGCCCGCGTGATCCCGAAGGCGATCCAGTCGAACACGCGCGTGAGCCGGGACCTGCGCAGCAGGTCCTCCGGGCCGAACGGGACCGACTCGGCAGCGATCGCCTGCTCCAGGCGCACCCGCAGCGCGCGCGAAAAAGCGGCGTCGCGCACCAGCACGTTGGCCTCGCGCGCCATCAGCAGGCTGTACGGATCCAGGTTGCTGGAGCCGACCGTGGCCCAGTTCTCATCGATCACGGCCGCCTTCGCATGCAGGAAGCTGCGTGTGTACTGGTAGATGCTGACGCCGGCGGCCAGCAGCTGGCCATACAGGGCGTGCTGCGCATAGAACTGCACCACGTGCTCGACCCGGCCCTGCAGCAGCAGCCGCACCCGTACACCACGCCGGGCCGCGTCCATCAATGCGCCCCGGAAGCGCCGCCCGGGTATGAAATACGCGTTGGCGATCAGTATGTCGTGCTGCGCCGCCGCCAGGGCCTCCGTGTAGGCGCGCTCGATCGTCCGGCGGTGCAGCAGGTTATCGCGCAGCAGCAGCGCCGCCTGCACCCCATCGGCAAGCGGGTGCCGGGCCCGCAGCCCGAGGCGGCGCGGAAACGGCACGGCGGGCTCGTTCAGGCGTGGCAGCGACAGCGTCCACCAGAGGCGCTCCGCGCTCAGCGTGATCGCCGCCACGATCGGCCCTTCGCACGCAACTGCGAAATCCAGCCGCGGCCCCGGCTCCTCGGCCGGCTCGGAAATCACGTTGATGCCCCCGACGAAGGCGACCGTCTCGTCGATCACCGCCAGCTTGCGGTGCAGGCGCCGGAACAGCCGCCGCTGCAGCCGCCACCAGCGCTCCGGCCGGTAGATCCGAACCTGCACGCCGAGCGGTTGCACCTGCCGGGCCAGGCGGCGAATGTATTCGCCGCCGCCAAAGCCGTCGACGATCAGGCGCACCCCCACGCCGCGGCCGGCGGCACTCACCAGCGCCTCGGTCACCTGCCGGCCGATCGGATCGTCCCCGTACAGGTAGGTTTCCAGGTGAATCGAGCTGCGCGCCGATGCGATCGCCGCGAGCAGTCGCGGGAAATACTCCTGGCCGGTCGACAGCAGCCTGATCCGGTTGCCCTCGGTGAATTGCCCCAGCCCGGGCAGCTCGAAGCGGGCCCGGGTGAGCCGGGCGATACGCTCCGGCAGCCGTACGCCGGGGTCCAGGCTCAAGGAAGCTCCAGGTCCGCAATCAATGGCACGTGGTCCGATCTGCGAGCCCAGGACCGTCCGCGCGGCACGCGCGCGTGGCGCACACTCAGTCCCCGCACGTAGATCCGGTCCAGCCGCAGCCAGGGCGCAACGCTCGGAAACGTACGGGCGGGCCGACGGCGCAGCCGCCACGGCAGCATGCGGTCGAGCCAGCCGGGATCCTGCGCATCGCTGACTTCCGCCACCGCCAGGCGCCGGCGCAGCTCCAGGTCGACCCTCTGCTGCCAGTCGTTGAAATCGCCCGCAAGGATCAGCGGGGCGCCGGACGGGATTTCCTGCTCGACGAAATCGGTGACGAAGCGCGCCTGGCGCAGGCGGCTGACCTTGACCAGTCCGAGGTGCAGACAGATCAGGTGGATCGGACCCACACCGGGCGGCTCCACCACCGCGTGCAGCATGCCCCGGCGCTCTAGCGCGTGGTCGGATATGTCGTGGTTGGCGTAGCTGGTTATCGGGTAGCGCGACAGGATCGCGTTGCCGTGGTGACCGTGAGCGTAGATCGCATTGACGCCGTAGGCGCTATGCGCGTAGCCGCTGGTAGCCAGGAAGTCGAGCTGCGCGGCCGCGGGTCGCTGCAGGCGGCCGGGCCGGCGCCGATCGTCGCGGTCCTGCACCTCCTGCAGAAATACCAGGTCGGCGTCGATCAGGTGCAGCGCCAGTCGCACATCGTGCACGCGCGAACGGCCGGCGATTCCGGTTGCGCCTTTGCAGATGTTGTAGGTCGCGGTTCGAAATCTCATGGAGAGGGCAGTGTCCTGTCCGCAAGCATCCGGATGGCTTGCGCGTTGGTCCACGAAAAGCAGGCATCGGCGGCCTGCTGCCAGTGCATCCAGCGCGACCGAGTGTGCTCGCGCGGCGCCAGGGTCGGTTCGAAGACCTGCGCGACGCGCAGTCCGAAAACGTGCTCGCGGTTGACCGACACGCCAGGGGCGTAGCGAGAGCGCCACTGCCGGAAGATCGCGTACTCGTGCTCGATCTTCCAGTCTTCGAAGTCGACCGCGGCGGCCCGCCAGCCGGTTTCCTCCTCGACTTCCCGGGCGCAGGCAACCGCCAACGGCTCGTGCGGGTCGTCCAGGCTGCCGGTCACCGACTGCCAGAAGCCGGCGTGGTCGGCGCGCTCCAGCAACAGCGTGCGAAGGTGCGGCGTATAGATCACGACCAGCACGGATTCAGGCACCTTGAACCCCACGGTGGCCACCCCACAGCGCTTCGAGCAGGCCGGCGCCAGCCTCACCGATCCGACACGGCGGCTTTGGTCTCGGTGCGCAAGCGGATGTGCAGCTCCCTGAGCTGGTGCTCGTCCACCGGCGATGGCGCCTGGGTCAGCAGGCATTGCGCGCGCTGCGTCTTGGGAAAGGCGATCACGTCGCGGATCGATTCCGCGCCCGCCATCAACGTGACGGTCCGGTCCAGGCCGAACGCGATGCCGCCATGGGGCGGCGCGCCGTACTGCAGGGCATCGAGCAGGAAGCCGAATTTGGCGCGCGCCTCCTCGGCGCCGATCTTCAACGCCTCGAACACCTTGCTTTGCACGTCGGCGCGGTGGATCCGGACCGAGCCGCCGCCGATTTCCCAGCCGTTAAGGGCCATGTCGTAGGCCTTGGCGAGGCATCTTCCCGGATCGGACAGCAGGTAGTCTTCATGGCCGTCCTTGGGCGACGTGAACGGGTGGTGGGCGGCGACCCAGCGCTGCTCCTGCTCGTCGAACTCGAACATCGGGAAATCGATCACCCACACCGGCCGCCAGCCCGGCTCGAACAGGCCGTGGCTGCGGCCGAATTCGGAATGCCCGATGCGGGTGCGCAGGGCCCCGAGGCCGTCGGCCACCACGCGCGCCCGGTCGGCGCCGAAGAAGATCAGGTCGCCGTCCTGCGCACCGGTGCGCTCGATGATGGCCGCCAGCGCGCGGTCGTGCAGGTTCTTGATGATCGGCGACTGCAAGCCGTCGCGCCCGCGCGAACGCTCGTTGACTTTCACGTAGGCGAGACCCCGGGCCCCATAGATCGCGACGAATTGCGTGTACGAATCGATTTCGGACCGCGGCATCTGGCCGCCGGCCGGCACGCGCAACGCGGCCACGCGCCCATCGGCCAGTTCGGCGGCGGAGCGGAACACCTTGAAGTCGACGTCGCGCATCACGTCAGTCAGATCGGTCAGCTGCAGCGCCACCCGCAGATCGGGCTTGTCGGAGCCGTAGCGGCTGATCGCTTCCTGATAAGTGATCACCGGAAACGGGTCGGGCAGCTCGACCTCGAGCGTCTGCGCGAATACGGTGCGGATCAGATCCTCCATCAGCGCGCGGATCTCGCGTTCGTCCAGGAACGAGGTCTCCACGTCGATCTGGGTGAACTCGGGCTGGCGGTCGGCGCGCAGGTCCTCGTCGCGGAAGCACTTGGTGATCTGGTAGTAGCGGTCGAACCCCGCCACCATCAGCATCTGCTTGAAAAGCTGCGGCGACTGCGGCAGCGCAAAGAACATCCCCGGATGCACCCGCGAGGGCACCAGGTAGTCGCGCGCCCCCTCCGGCGTACTCTTGGTCAACATCGGCGTCTCGATGTCGATGAAGCCGTGCGCGTCCAGGTAGCGGCGCACCGCGCTCGCCACCCGGAAGCGCAAGCGCAGGTTGCGCTGCATCACCGCACGACGCAGGTCCACCACCCGGTGCGTCAACCGCGTCGCCTCGGACAGGTCCTCCTCGTCGAGCTGGAACGGCGGCGGCACCGACGGATTCAGCACCGTCAGGCGTTCGCACAGGACCTCGACCTCGCCGCTGGTCAGCGCCGGGTTGGCCGTGCCCTCCGGCCGGCGCCGCACGGTGCCATCGACCCGCACGCAATATTCGCTGCGCACGCCTTCGGCCGTTTCGAACACCTGCGGGCGGTCCGGATCGCACACGACCTGGACCAGGCCCTCGCGATCCCGCAGGTCGATGAAAATGACGCCGCCGTGATCGCGCCGGCGATGCACCCATCCGTACAGCTCCACCGGCTGACCGATGAAGCGCCGGTCGACCAGCCCGCAGTATTCGGTTCTCATCACGGACCTTTCGAGATTTGCGCGGCCCTGGGCGCAGCCTCGGCGCCGACCACGCCCAGCGAGATCACGAACTTCAGCGCCTCGTCCACGCTCATCTGCAGTTCGCGCACTTCGCCCGGCGGCACGATCAGCGTATAGCCCGAAGTCGGGTTGGGGGCCGTCGGCACGTAAACGACCAGGTAGTCGCGGCCCAGGCCGCCGCCGAGCCGCTCGCTGGGCGAGCCGACCACGAAGGCGACGGCCCATTGTCCGCGCTGCGGAAACTCCACCAGCACGGCACGGCGGAACGAATGTCCATCAGGTGAAAGCAGCGTGTCCGATACCTGCTTGACGCTCGAGTAGATCGAACGCACGATCGGGATGCGCGACAGCAGCCTCTCCCACCACCGCACCATGCGCTGGCCCATGATGTTGGCGGCGGCCATGCCCGTGAGCAGCAGCACCAGCCCCGACAGCAGCGCCCCGGCCCCCGGCAGCGGAAAGCCCAGCCAGCTTTCGGGGCGCCACGGCGGCGGCAACAGCAGCAGCGTGCGGTCCATGCTGGAGACGATCAAATCCAGCACCCAGAGAGTAAACGCCAGCGGGATCCAGATCAGCAGCCCGGTGATCAGGTATTTTTTCAGCGGCATGTTGGCTTAGCCGACGATCCGCGGCTTGCGGCGCCCGCAACTCGGGCCAGCGGACGCAAATCCCCCGGGCTCCCCGGCCCTTGTTCGGGCGTCGAAAATCTAATCTAGCAGGCCAGGGTTCCGGATCGAAGCTGGCCGCGAGCCTCGATCGGCCGGCACCCCCTCATCGCGTCAGCTGCAAGTGGAGCAGCCACCGCTTCCGCAGCTGCCGGCAGCAGGGGTATCGGCACTTTTTTCCGTCTTGGCCTTGCCATCCGATTCGCTCGACTTGGCAGCGGTTGCGCCCTTCTGGCCGCTGTTCTTGAAGTCGGTCGCGTACCACCCGCTGCCGCGCAACTGGAAGCCGGCCGCGGTCAGCTGCTTCGAGAGCGTCTCAGCCTGGCACTGCGGGCAACGGGTCAACGGTGCATCGGACACCTTCTGCAGCACGTCCCGGCTGTGTCCGCAGGACGAGCACTTGTAGGCGTAGATCGGCATTCTTTCGCCTCGATTCTTCAGTAACTGGCTGAATTATAAGGGTCAGGAGCACGTTCCCAAGCCCGAATGTTGGGGCGATTTGTGCGGCATCAAGGGCTTTGGGACGGCTGCCCTCACCCCCGACCCCTCTCCCGCTGGCGCGGGCGAGGGGCGACACCGCGTGCCCCTGCCGGCGGCTACGCACCTGCGACGCCCGGTCG